>NZ_WFVX01000164.1:0-32156 GCF_015491435.1 Thermosulfurimonas sp. | reverse complement strand
TACTTATATTGACGGTTCCTCCTCTAACCATTTTCTCTTTTGTAGATAATATTTACCATGTAGAATCGCCGGCCTGGCAGCAGTTTTTCTATCTGGGTTTGTTTCCTTTGATGATTTTTGGTCTGGCCCTTTTCTGTGTAGGCATTTTTATCTCCAGGCAGGGCTTTTTTTCTAGAGAGGTTATAAGCGATCTGGTCCAGAAGGCGGATAAGGCCAAGGTCCTCAAGGAGACGGCCTTTATCACCTCGGTGGTCCTCACCATTGTGCTTGTCTGCATGGGGGCCATCGTTTACAGTGCTTATCACTACACCGAGTCGGTAAACTTTTGCGGAAAACTGTGTCATCGGGTAATGACCCCGGAATATACCGCCTACACCTACTCTCCCCACGCCCATGTAAAGTGTGTGGAATGTCATATCGGTCCCGGAGCCAGCTGGTTCGTGAAGTCCAAGCTGAGCGGCTTAAAGGAGGTGGTGGAATACGTAAGCAAGACCTATCCGCGTCCCATCCCCACCCCCCTGCACAAACTCCGTCCGGCCCGGGAGACCTGCGAGGAATGTCACCGTCCGGAATACTTCATCGGGGACAAACTGGTCATCAAGGAAAAATATTCTCCGGATAAGAAGAACACCCGGCTCTATACCGTACTTCTCATGAAGATAGGAACCGGTGGTATGTGGGCCAAAAAACCCCACGGTATCCACTGGCACGTTTCTCCGGACGTGGAGATCTTTTACAAATATACGGACGAAAAACGCCAGCATATCGTGGAGGTCACCAAGATAGAAAACGGCCATAAGACCGTTTTCAAACGATCCGGAGAAAAGATCGAGGGCAAAGAGGTCCGCGTGCGCCGGATGGACTGTATAGACTGCCACAATCGTCCCACCCACATCTTCTATTCTCCTGAAGAGGCCCTGGATCTGGAGTTCCTAAAGGGGCGTATCCCCACCGATCTACCCTATATTAAAAAGGTGGCTCTCGAGGCCATCACCCAGAAGTACCACTCCCGTAAAGAGGCCCGGGTGAAAATCGCTCAGTATATCCGGGCCTTCTATCAGAAAAACTACCCCCGTCTCCTTAAGGACAAGACCCAGGAGATCAATCAGGCCATCCAGGGAGCTACCGACGCCTACATGCGCAACGTCTTCCCGCAGATGAATATCTCCTGGAACACCTATCCCAATTTCCTCTCCCATACCGGATGCTGGCGCTGTCACAACGAAGAGTTTGAGAACAGCGAGGGCGAGACTATTACCCAGGATTGCACCCTCTGCCACAATATTCTGGCTGAGGATGAAGAAAATCCGGAAATTTTAGAAACTCTTTTAGGACAATAAGTGTAATCGTCGATATTCGGGGGGCGATAGAGATATCGCCCCCTATTCTTTAAAAAATTCATTGGTAAATCCTTTTTTTCACCCCATATCCCACCAATCCCTAGTCTTCCCCTCCTATTCAATTTGACCTGGACTAAAAAATTCTGCTAAAACCTATATTGCGTGTGCATTTTTGGAAGTATTAATTTCCAAGGATAAAGGAGGGTTTTATGGTGGCGACACAGGGTGCAGTGAAGAATTCAAAGATCGTAGGGTTATTTGTGGTCTCCCTGATTCTATTGGTTATAGGTCTGGGAGCAGGGATTCGATCCTTTGTAGTGGGGCACATGGAGGCCTACGGAGTGACCCGGGAGATCCCCTGGGGAGTCCTGATCTCCACCTATGTGTTCTGGGTGGTGACCTCCACGGGGCTCTGCCTTACCTCCTCCATCGGGCACGTTTTCGGGTATAAGCCCATGGAGCCGGTGGCCAGTCGAAGCATTTTTCTGGCCATCTGTACCATTCTGGCCGGCTTCTTTGCCATCGGTATGGAACTGGAAAACCCCTGGCGGTTGCCCATCTGGAATTCTCTTTCCCCGAACCTGCGCTCCAATATCTGGTGGATGGGAACCCTCTACGGGGCCTACCTCTTTTTTATGCTGATCGAGTTCGGGCTTATCCGGCTGCATCGGCACAAACAGGCCGCCCTGGCCGGGCTTCTGGGGGTCATCGCCGGAGTAGCCGCCCACAGTAACCTGGGTGCGGTCTTCGGGTTACTGCATGCCCACGAATTCTGGTACGGTCCGTATATGCCCATCTACTTTATTGCCTCGGCCATGATGAGCGGGGCCGCGGCCATCATCTTTTTCACCTGGTTTGCCTATCGTTTCTCCGGCCGCGAGATGGACGAATCCACCGTCAAGGCCCTTCAGGTCACGGGAAAGGTCTATGCCCTGCTCACCGCGGTGGTCATCTTCTTTACCGTGTGGAAGATCATCGCCAGTCTGGCCGGCAAACCCCACGGTAAATGGGAAACCATCATGGCCTTCCTCAAGGGCCCCTTCGCCTTCAATTTCTGGGTTTTTGAGGTCTTCCTGGGGCTGGTTCTTCCCTTCCTGGTGGTGGTGGGGGTCCGGGCCCGGGATATCAACGCCATGGCTCTGGTCTCGGGGCTGGCCCTGCTGGCCATCTTCGTAATGCGTTACGACCTGGTTATAGGCGGGCAGATCGTACCCCACTATGCGGGAATGCATATCTATGGCCTTCCCGAGTACTATCACTATACCCCTTCCCTTTCCGAGTGGCTGGTGGTGCTGGGGAGTCTAGGACTTTTCGGAGCCCTCTTTCTCTGGGGGGAGATGGCCTTTGATGGACATAAACCTATTCATTAATAATTTTAGATAACTTAAGGAGGTGAGGCCATGTTTAAAGGCTTTGCAGATTGGGTAAAGAGCTTGAAGAACGAGGGCGTTGAACATATCGCCAGCGAGGAAAGAAGGGCCTTCCTGAAACTGGGCCTGGTAATTACAGGGGTGTATGCCGGAGGCAAGCTCCTTTCGGTGGTATCCCGGGTGCGCGAGGTGTATGCGGATATTCCGGAGTATGTGGATAAATATCCGTACAAACCCCACTACAGCATGGTCCTGCGTACGGATCGGTGCATAGATTGTCAGCTCTGCATGGAGGCCTGCCGCAAGACCAATCATGTTCCCCCCTACGGCTGGCGCACCAGGATCCTGGAGCAACATCTGCCCAGCGGAGAGGGGCAATGGACCCGACGTTTCATGCCCATTCTCTGCAACCATTGTAACGAACCCCCCTGTGTGCGGGCCTGCCCCACCAGGGCCACCTATAAGGATCCGGAAACCGGTATCGTGAAAGTAAATCTCAGGAAGTGTATCGGGTGTAAGACCTGTATGGCTGCCTGTCCCTATGATATGCGCTACTTTAACGAGGAAAAACGGGCCATTGATAAATGTGACTTCTGCTGGGAGTCCCGGCTGTCGAAGGGCAAGTTCCCCACGGCCTGTGCCAAGGCCTGTCCGGCGGGAGTGCGTATCTTCGGAGATCTGGCCGATCCCAACAGCAGGGTCTATCAGTTGGTGCACGATCCCTACCGGGCCATCTGGGTTCTGAGGCCGTCCATGGGAGCTCGTCCCAATGTGTTTTACACCATTAATTAAAAACCCTTAAGGAGGTACCGGTCATGAAAAGAAATATATTGTTACTCCTAGTTATCTTTGTAGGAATCGGTTTTCTGCTGCATGCCTGGCCTTCCTTCAGTCAGGAGGGTGAGGAAGAGGCGGGGTATCCCACCTATCCTATAATCTTTACCAAACCCCTGAAAGCGGTGCTCTTCGATCACAAGGTGCACGTGGAAAAAGCCGGGCTTTCCTGTGAGGATTGTCACGAGGATATCTTCAAGATGGAGGCCGGAAGCACGCAACAAAACGAGGATTTCAACATGGACTCCCTTTACAAGGGCAAATACTGTGGGGTCTGTCATAACGGAGAGATGGCCTTTGCCTCCAACACCCGCTGTGCCAGCTGTCATATCGGGGTGATGGGGTACGAACGTCTCCTCAAAAAACAACACTCCTCTGAATCCTCTTCGGAACACTGAAACTTAAGCAAGACTTGCCTCTCCGGATATTAACGATTATCTTCCCCCTCGAAAGAGGGGGATTTTTATCTTTATGGCTATAGAAAAGGGAGATCGGGTCACCTTTCGGTATCAGGTCTTTGCCGAGGGCGGTCTGGTTGACGCCTCGGAAAAACCGGTCCATATTCGAGTGGGGGAGGGTCGATTCCCCCCTTCGGTGGAAAGGGCTTTTCTAGGGCGAGAGAAAGGAGCCCGATTCTCGGTATGGGTACCCCCTGAGGAACACTATGGCCGCTACGATCCTAAAAAGGTGCGTTTTTTGCCCAGCGAAAAAATTCCCTCTCAGGTTCGTATCGGGGAGACCGTTCTGGTTCAGGATGAATTTGGAGTCCTTCATCCGGCCCGGCTGGCCCGCAGGGACCGAAATATCGCGGTGGTGGATCTAAATCACCCTCTGGCCGGAAAATATCTGCGCTTCGATATAGAGATCCTGGAGGTAGAAAAGGAGGAGGTGCGTCCGGAGGTTCAGCATTCGGAGGTTGCGGAGCCTTCCGAGGAAAGGAGGGAGTTATGAAGTACATCGTACTGGTGGGTGATGGAATGGGGGATTTTCCCCTCAAAGAACTGGAGCGACGTACACCGCTTGAGGTGGCCACCACCCCCGGGCTCGATTTTCTGGCTGAACACGGGGAGATAGGTCTGGTGCAGACCATTCCTCAGGGGCTTCCCCCGGGAAGTGACGTGGCTAATATGAGTCTCCTGGGTTATCCACCGGAAAAGAAATATACCGGTCGAGGGCCCATCGAGGCCGCCAGTCTAGGGATACCCATGCGGCCGGAGGACGTGGCCTTTCGTTGCAATCTGGTAACCCTGAAAAAGCGGGGGCCTCAGCTGGTAATGGAGGATTACAGTGCCGGCCACATCTCTACCGAGGAGGCCCGGATCCTTATCGAGGATATAAATCGAGAACTGGCCACGGACAAGCTGGAACTCTTTTGCGGAAAAAGTTATCGTCATATCCTTCTCTGGCGCGGGGGGCCGGAGGGGCTTCGCACGGTGCCTCCGCACGATCTTCTGGGGAAAAACGTTTACCATGCCTGGCAGGTCTATCGCGAGGAGCCCCTTTTGAGGGACTTCCTGGTGAAGGCCATCCGGATCCTGGAGAAGCATCCCCTGAATCGCAAGCGGATCGAAGAGGGGAAACCCCCGGCCAATGCCCTCTGGCCCTGGGGCCAGGGGCGTCTTCCCCAGCTGGAGCCCTTTGAGGAGAAGTGGGGGCTTTCCGGAGGGGTGGTGGCAGCGGTGGATCTCATCAAGGGGCTGGGGCGCCTGGCCGGTTTGAAGATCATTGAGGTGGAAGGGGCCACCGGATGGATAGATACCAATTATGAGGGAAAGGCCCTGGCGGCCATGGAAGCCCTGAACGAGGCGGACTTTGTTTTTGTGCACGTGGAGGCCCCGGATGAGGCCTCCCACCAGGGCTCCATAGAGTTGAAAATCAAGGCCATTCAGGACTTCGATCGTTATGTGGTGCGCACGGTGATAGAGGAAGCCGCGGCCCGGTTTCAGGAATACCGCATTCTAGCGGTCACCGATCATCTTACCCCTATTCCCCTGCGTACCCATTCCTCCAAGCCGGTCCCCTTCGTTATCTTTGATTCCCGAGACCCCTCCCGCCGCCGCCAGGAGGGCTTTTCGGAAGCCACAGCCCAGAAGGCCGGTCTCTTCCTCCCGGACGGTCAGGCCTTGATGAGCCGGTTCCTGGAACGGGAGCCCCGGTTGCCTCAGGAGTAAGGGAGATGCTCAGTACGGATTTCCTGATCATCGGTTCAGGGATCGCCGGACTCAGTCTGGCTCTTAAGCTGTCTGAACTGGGAGAGGTATGGGTGATCACCAAAAAGAAGGCCGCCGAGGGAGCTACCTCCCTGGCCCAGGGGGGGATAGCCTGCGTCATGTCCGAAGACGACTCCTTTGATCTCCATATTGAGGATACCCTCCGGGCCGGAGATGGATTGTGTCGAAGAGAAACCGTGGAGCTGGTGGTGCGCCAGGCCCCGGAACGGATAAGAGAACTCATGGCCTGGGGGGTGGAATTTTCCCGGGACCCTCGGGACCCCTCCCGCTTCGATCTGGGACTGGAGGGAGGGCATTCCCGACGGCGGATCCTGCATGTGGAGGATCATACCGGGAGGGAGATCGAGAAGGTGCTTCTGGCCCGGGTTCGGGAAAGGCCCCAGATCAGGCTTCTGGAAGGACACCTGGCTGTGGATCTTATCACCCTGGGAAAGCTCAAAAGAGATTACACCGGAAATCGGGTGGTGGGGGCCTATGTTCAGGAATGGACCAGCGGATGTATCGAGGCCATCCGGGCGCGCATGGTAATCCTGGCCACCGGAGGGGCCGGCAAGGTGTATCTCTATACCAGCAATCCGGATACAGCCACCGGGGATGGCATTGCCCTGGCGGTAAGGGCCGGGGCCCGGGCCACCAATCTGGAATTTGTTCAATTTCACCCCACCTGTCTCTATCACCCGCGGGCCAAAAATTTCCTCCTTTCCGAGGCCTTAAGGGGCGAGGGGGCCCGCCTCCTGGACCCTCAGGGGCGACCCTTTATGCATCGCTATCATCCCGACGGCGAACTCGCCCCCCGGGACATCGTGGCCCGGGCCATCGATATGGAACTCAAACGCAGCGGAGCCGACCACGTGTGGCTGGATATCTCCCACCGTCCGGCGGAGTTCATCAAAAAGAGATTCCCCTACCTTTACGAAACCTGCCTGCGTTTCGGCTACGACCTTACCCGCGAACCCGTACCGGTGGTCCCGGCGGCCCATTATCTCTGCGGAGGGGTTTATACCAATCTTTTGGCCGAAACGGATATCCCCGGCCTTTTCGCCGTGGGGGAATGCGCCTGTACCGGTCTTCACGGAGCCAACCGTCTGGCCTCGAATTCGCTGCTCGAGGCCCTGGTTTTTGCTCACCAGGCCTATCTGCGTATTCGGGATCTCTGGCCGGAATGGCGGAAACTGCCTCTGGTGGAGGTACCGGAATGGGATCCGGGGGGAGCGGTGGATATGGAGGAACGGGTCCTCATTTCCCATAACTGGGATGCCATTCGTCGCCTCATGTGGAATTATGTGGGTATTGTGCGCAGCCTGGATCGTCTGGAACTGGCCCGCCGGCGCCTGGCCTTTATCGCCAGAGAGATAGAAGACCACTACTGGCGTTACATCCTCACCCCGGAATTCGTGGAGCTGCGCAATCTCTGCCAGGTGGCCCGGTTGATCGTGGCCTCAGCCCTCTCCCGCCGGGAATCCAGAGGGACGCATTATCTGCGCGATTTTCCCCACAAAGACCCCGCCCTGGCCCGTGAAATTTCGGTTTCCCGGGAGGTACTGGTAAATTATGAACTCTGAGAGCGTGGCCCGCAGGCTGGCCCTTATCCGGGAACGGGTGGCCGAGGCTGCCCTGCGTAAGGGGCGCCGCCCGGAAGAGATAAAGATCCTGGGGGCCTCCAAAGCCCAGCCCCCGGAAAAGATCCGGGAGGCCGTGGAAGCCGGTCTTGAGATCCTGGGAGAAAATTATGTCCAGGAGGCGGAAAGGAAAAAAGCCCTCCTTTCCGATCTTCCGGTTTCCTGGCACCTTATCGGCTATCTCCAGAAGAACAAGGCCCGCAAAGCCCTGCAGCTTTTCGATCTCATCCAGACCGTGGATCGACCGGAAATCGCCCAGCGCCTATCCCGTCTGGCCCAGGAGATGGGACGCACCCTGCCCGTCTTCATCGAGGTCAACGTGGGCGGAGAGGAAACCAAGGCCGGAATCCTCCCGGAGAAAGTCCCCGATCTGGTCCGCTTGATAAAGGATCTGCCTGCCCTCGACCTGCAGGGTCTGATGACCATTCCCCCCTATTCCCCTGACCCGGAAGATTCTCGAAAATTTTTCCGTAAATTACGAGAGTTAAAAGAACAAGTTGAAGATTTTTATGAACTGAAGCATCCTCTGGAGCTATCCATGGGTATGAGTCACGATTACGAGGTAGCGGTAGAGGAAGGGGCCACGCTGGTCAGGATCGGAACCGCGCTTTTCGGGCCGCGTCCTCCCAAGGGTGGTGCCTGAAGGTCCTCTAAAAAAAGCGGCCCTGGGGCTCTCTCTGGGATTGCTTCTTTCCTTCTGGGGAGTATCCCTTCCGCTGCGGATCCTTCTGAGCGGGCTCGGATTCCTCGGGGGGCCGACCACCGGAGTGTTTGCCCTGGGGGGAATGTTCTACGGAGCGTGGTTTCGGCAGAGCCGGAACCGCCCTTTCCCCTCGGGCAGGATAAGCGGAAGGATTGTGGGCCGGAGCACGGGAACCTCCGGGGTGGTCCTGCGGGTAAAACTGGATTCAGGGGCGCGGGGAGAGATCCTTTCCCGGACCCGGATCCCGGAATGTACGACGGGGTCCGGTTTTGAGGCCCTGGTGCGTCCCGCCTCCGGACACCTCAACCCCTTCGGGCCTCCGCTCCGGATGGTCCTTCTCACCCGGGGGCTTTCCTTTCGGGCTTACCTTCGAGGAAACCGGATCCTCTGTTTTCCCTCCCGGGGAGGCTTTTTGGAGAGCCTGCGGGACCGACTGGACTTCTTTTCCGGGGGCCTTTCCCCTCCGGCCCGGGGACTTTTCCGGGCCCTGATCCTGGGAGAAAAGACGGATCTTCCCGGGGATCTGGAGGACCGGATACGGGAACTGGGAATCTATCACTTCCTGGCCGTATCCGGCTTCCATCTGGGGCTTCTTTACGGATTTCTTTTCTGGGGGGCTCGCTTTCTGTGGCCCCGGATCTTTCCCCGTTCGGGGCTTCCGGCCCAGGTTCCCGCCGCCTGGGTGGGGCTTGCGGGGGCCTTCCTTTACGCCCTGCTTTCCGGCCTTTCGCCCTCAACACAACGGGCCTTGCTCATGCTCCTTCTCTATACCCTGGCCCGGAGTCTCTTTCGCCGGGTCTCCGGTCCGGATCTCCTGGCCGGAGCCGTACTGCTGGCCCTGCTCTGGAAACCTTACTGGATCCTTCATCCCTCCTTCCGTCTCTCGGTGATGGCGGTGATCGGGGTCCTTCTGGGGCACCGCTGGAGTCGAAAAATGAAGATCGAAAACCGCCCGGTCCGGTTCCTGCTGGAGGGGTTTTTGATCTCCCTGGGGGCCTGGCTCTTTACCCTGCCCTTCGTTCTGTGGTATTTCGGAAGGGCCGCCTGGACCGGCCCTCTGAATACCCTTATCTTCTCGCCCCTGTGGTGCCTGGTCATCATCTCCGGAGAGATGCTGGCCGCCCTGGGGAGTTTCCTCAGTCCCGAAAAGGCCGCCCATCTGGCCGAAACTCTGGCCGGAATCCTGGAATACGCCCTGCGGTTCCCTCTCCCCTGCCCTTCCCTTCTTCCTCCCTTTCCGGTGGGGATGCTGGTTCTAGCTCTAGGATTTTTGCTCGCAGGAGGCCTCCTTTATCGCGACCGCAGGGGCGTGGCCGGGGTTCTTGCGGCCGGGGCGTTGGGGCTTTTCCTGCTGGGCTGGATGGCCCGGGAGAGACTTTTCTGGATGGTAGCCCTGGATCTGGGAAAGGCCAACGCGGTGGCGGTCCATCTCCCCGGAAACCGCAATCTGCTTTTCGATGCTGGAGCACGTTTCGGAAGCGTGGATCTGGGAAAGTACCTCCTGGTTCCGGCGCTGGAAAAGATGGGCCTTCACCGCCTGGACCTGGTGGTGCTATCCCACCCGGACCTGGATCATGCCGGGGGAGTTCCGGCCCTGAAAAGGGCCCTTCTGGTGAAAAAGATCCTCTCCGGAAGCTTTCGCCGGGCTTCCTGGGAAAGGGTATCCCCGGGGTTCTCCCCTCTTTCTCTGCGCTCCTTTACCCGGGAAAGGGTCGGAGAGGCTGAAGTATGGCTTTTTCCGGGGCGGCCTCGGCCTCCGGAGAGGTTGGAAAACCGGGAGGGACTGGTCGGGTATCTGGAATTCCGGGGTCTCAGCCTCTTCTTTCCCGGAGATATCGACCGCACCCGTCTCCGGCGAATGGAAAGAGTTCTTGCGACCCTGCCTGCCGAGATCCTGATCCTTCCCCATCACGGGGCCCGAAACGGTTTTCTGCCCTCAGCCTGGAAGGCCCTTAAACCCCGGGTGGCTCTGGCCCTGGCCCGGGGAAGACATCATCCTCATCCTGAGGTCCGAGGGTGGCTTAAAAGGGAAAAAATCCCCCTCTATATAACCGGCCAGCAGGGAGCAATCTTCGTCTTTCTTAAAGGAAAAGAATTTCTGGTCTGTACCATGGAGGACCTCACCGGAGGACTTCCTAAAACCCTTCTCTGGCCTTATATTCCTTATGTAATTTCCGGAGGATGTCATTCCTATGCCCTTCATACCTTACGAGACCTTTGAACACGGAGCAGACATCGGGGTGCGGGGGTACGGACGCACCCTGGAGGAGGCCTTTGCCAACGGGGCCAAGGCCCTGTTTTCGCTGATAGTGGAAAATTTTGAAGAAATAACCCCTGAAAAAGATCTTCCGGTGGAGGTGGAGGCCGAACTCCTGGACGAACTCTTTGTGCTCTGGCTAAACCGCCTCCTAACCCTGGCGGACCTTGAGGGGATGGTCTTTCGGGAATTCAGGGTAAAGATTTCCGGAAACAGGCTTGAGGCTCGGGCCCTGGGGGAGGGGCTGGATCCGGACAAACATCGTCTCGGAGTGGAGGTCAAAGGGGCCACCTTTACCCTGGCCCGGGTGGCCCGGGAGGGGGAGTTCTGGGTAGCTCAGTGTGTGGTGGACGTATGAAGCCCGCGGTGGAGATCCTGGATCTGGAACTTCCCGAGCCCTCGCTGAACGATCAGCGCTCTGATGAGAGACGTCTGCGTGAAGGTCTGAAGGAACGTCTCGGGGCCGAGGTAGAGATTCCCCTGGAGGTGCTGCGCGAACTCCCGGAGATCCTGCGGAGGGCGGATTTTCGGGTGAGGGCCATCCTGGGGCGCACCGGTGAGGGCTTCCGGGTGCTGGAGGTGCGCACCCCGGAGGAAAAGGCCCCGGTCCTGGGGTTGGGCATAGACCTGGGAAGCACCGGGGTGGCCCTTTATCTGGTGGATTTTGAAAACCGCAGGGTGGTAGGCAAGAGGGGCTTTCGGAACCCGCAGATTCCCTTCGGAGAGGACATCCTCACCCGCCTTCACCACGCCTCCCGGCAGGAGGGGCTGGCCGAACTCCGCGCGGTAACCCTGGAGGCCCTGGACCGGGAGATTCGTGCCCTGGTGGGCGCAGAAAACGTATCCCGGATATATTATGTGGCCTTCTGCGGCAATACCACCATGACCCACTTCTTTCTGGGGCTTCCCACCCGCTGGCTTTACCGGGAACCTTACATTCCGGCTGCCAACTGGGTGGATCCCTTAAGGCTTTCCGAGGTGGGACTCCCCGGAGCCCGAGAGGGGCTTATCTTCGTTTTTCCCTCCGGCGGGAGCTATTTCGGAGGGGACCTCATCTCCGGGCTCCTTTTTGCCGGGCTCCATCGTCAGGAAGGCCTGGGGCTCTTCGTGGATGTGGGGACCAATGCCGAGATCGTGCTGGGGAACCGGGAATTTCTTCTGGCCTGCGCCGGAGCCGCCGGGCCCGCGCTGGAGGGAGGAGTTCTCTCCTGCGGGTTACAGGCCCGGGAGGGAGCCATCGAGCGTATTCGTATTCGAGACCATCGCATCGAGTACCAAACCATAGGCAACGTTCCCCCCATCGGGATCTGCGGTTCCGGAACCATCGAACTCCTGGCGGAGCTCTTCCTGAGCGGGCTCATTAATCCCCAGGGAATCTTTCAGGTGGAAAGATGGCCGGAGCGTTTTCGAGAGATAGAGGGGGAAATGGCCTTTGTGGTGGCGGAACCGGAGGAGACCGGCCACGGAAAACCTATTTACATCACCCAGGGAGAGGTCAAGAATCTCATCCGCTCCAAGGGAGCCATGTACACCATGCTTACGGTGATCTGTCAGAGCCTGGGGGTGGATTTCCAGGATCTGGAGAGTTTCATGGTGGCCGGAAGCTTCGGAAGTCGCATCGATCCCGAGGCGGCCATCACCGTGGGGATGCTCCCGGATCTTCCCCGGGAACGTTTCCGGGTCCTGGGAAACGCCGCAGGGGAAGGGACGGTGCACTTCCTTTTGCGCGGAAGTTTCGAGGAGGTGCGGGACATCCTCTCCCGGCTTACCTATCTGGAGATGAACGTGGAAAATCGTTTCATGCAACTCCTTACCGGAAGCCTCTTCCTCCCGCATACCAATCTGGATCTTTTCCCCAGTGTGCGAAAAAAGCTCTCCCTGCGGCGGGGGCGTTGACAGAAGCACATCTTCTTCCTACCTTGTTTCTGGAACGGAAATCCGGTCCAAATTTCAGGTACCTTCGGAATCCCGCATGAAAAAACCTAAAATAGCCCTGGTGGGACGCCCCAATGTGGGCAAATCCACCCTGTTTAATACCCTTATCGGGGAGCGTAAAGCGGTAGTGGAACGCACGCCGGGGGTCACCCGGGATCGCATCTATGGTGAGGCGGAGATAGAGGACCAGCAGGTGATCCTCATTGATACCGGGGGGCTTGAACCGGAGGCCGAGGACCTTCTGGTACGGGAGACCCTCAAACAGGCGGAGGCGGCTCTGAACGAGGCCGATCTGGTCCTCCTGGTGGTGGAGGCCAAGACCGGTCTAACCCCTCTGGACCAGGAAGTGGCCGAACGGGTGAGGGAGAAGGGCAAGCCCGTGATCCTGGTGGTAAACAAGGTCGAGGGGAAGGAGGACCTTCTCAATGTGGCCGAATTTTATTCCCTGGGCATCGAACCCCTGGTCCCCGTTTCCGCCAGGCACCAGAAGGGGCTTGAGGAACTGAGACGGCTGATAAGGGAAATGCTGCCGGAGACAGCCGGGGAGGAAGAAGAGCCCCGGGCCACACCTCTTATCAGGGTGGCCATCCTGGGGCGGCCCAACGTGGGCAAGAGCTCCCTTCTCAATCGGCTGGTGGGTTATGAACGCATGATTGTCTCGGATGTCCCGGGTACCACCCGGGACAGTATCGACACCCTTCTCGAGTTGCCGGATGGACGGCGCTATCTTCTCATAGATACGGCCGGCATCCGGCGCAGACCCCGCATTAAAGCCCGGGTGGAAAAATTCAGCGTGGACAAGGCCTTTGAGGCCCTGGAACGGGCCGAGGTGGCGCTTCTGGTGCTTACCGCCGAAGAGGGTATAACCGATCAGGATCAAAAGATCCTGGCCCAGATCGAAAAGCGCCACAAGGCCTGTATTATCTTGGTAAACAAATGGGATCTCCTCGACGGAAGACGCGAGGAGGGGAATATCCTTCTCGAGCAGGTGCGGCACGGGGCCCGCTTCGTTCCCTGGGCCCCTATCCTTACCGTTTCGGCCCGCACCGGGCGCAGGGTGAAGGAGATCCTCCCTCTGGTGGAGGAGGTCTATGCCGAATACTCCCGACGCATTCCCACCGCTCAGGTAAACCGTGCCCTGGAAGAGATCAAAAGAGAAAGGGCCCTTTACACTCCCTCCGGTCATCGATTAAAATTTTATTATGCAACCCAGGCGGAGATACGTCCGCCTACGGTGGTGATATTCAGCAATTATCCCAACGAAATTCCCAAAAGTGTAGAACGTTTTATTCGTAATCGGTTGCGGGGTTATCTCGGTTTTCAAAAATCTCCTTTACGGGTGATTTTCAGACCCCGGCGCTAATCTATGTCTCGCACGGTTTACGGTCAAACCTCCGGTCTGTCCCCGAGTGAAATCCGGGCTCTGGAACGTCTTTATCGGCGTCGTATTCCGCCGGATTATCTGATTACGCATGAACTCTGCCGGGAAATGGCCCGTCTTTCCCGGGAACTCAACCGTCAGATAGGCATTCTGATCAACCGACGGGGGGAAATCGAGTACGTGATCCTGGGGAGCTATCATCAGATCGTGATTCCGGAGATCGCCCGGGCCCGTAAAGCGAGCGGGCGTCTTCTGGGCTTACGATGTGTCCATACCCATCTTTCCCACGAAGGTCTGGATCAGGACGACCTGCTGGATCTGGCCTTCCTTCGCCTGGACACCATGAGCGCCCTGGAGGTGCGGGCGGACGGTCTGCCCGGGCGTCTTCACACCGCCTATCTTCTGCCCCGGCGCGACGAGAACGGATATTACGGGTACCTGGATCCGGCCTATCCCTGGGAACTCAGGGACGATTACCGGAGGTTAATCGAGTCGCTGGAGGAGGAACTGGAGCGGGTTCGTCCGCTCAAGGAGGTGAGCGACCGGGAGGATCGGGCCCTTCTGGTAGCGGTCCATCCCGGCCCCCGGCTTCTCATGGAGGAACGTCTGGCGGAACTCCGGGAACTGGCCCGCACCGCCGGGGTAGCCGTGGTGGGCGAGGTGCTTCAGAGGAGGAGCGCTCCGGACCCGCGATATGTGGTGGGGAAAGGTAAGCTTTCGGAGATTATTATTCAGGCCATGCAGACCTCGGCCAATCTTCTCATCTTCGACGGGGAGCTCACTCCCTCCCAGGTCCGGGCCCTTACCGAGATCACCGATCTCCGGGTGATCGACCGCACCCAGCTCATCCTGGACATCTTTGCCCAGCGAGCCAGAAGCCGCGAGGGAAAGATCCAGGTGGAGATGGCCCAGCTCAAGTACATGCTTCCCCGCTTGCGGGCCAAGGACGATGCCTTTTCCCGGCTCACCGGAGGTATCGGTGGCCGCGGTCCGGGTGAGACCAAACTGGAAGTGGATCGTCGAAGGATTCGGGAACGTATTGCCCGTCTGGAAAAGGAGTTGAGGGAGATCTCCAAACAGCGGGGGCTAAGACGCAAACGCCGCCGGAGGAAGGGTCTGCCGGTGGTGGCCCTGGTGGGTTATACCAACGCCGGGAAAACCACCCTGCTTAACACCCTCTCCAGGGAAGATTTTCTGGCTGAAGACAGATTATTCGCCACCCTGGATCCGGCCACCCGCAGGGTATATCTTCCCAACGGGAAAACGGTTCTCTTTACGGATACAGTGGGTTTTATCCGGGATCTTCCCCAGGAACTGCGCAAGGCCTTTCAGGCCACCCTGGAGGAACTTTATGAGGCGGATCTCCTCCTCCATCTGGTGGACATCAGCCATCCCCATTTCGAGGAACATATCCAGGCGGTGGAGGAAATCCTTGACCAGATGGAACTCGGGGTAGAGCGTCTTCTGGTCTTCAACAAGATCGATCAAGTTCCTCCGGAAGAGGTCCTGGCCTACCGGAGGCGTTATCAGGCCGAAGCCATTTCGGCCCTGGACCCTCATACCCTCCCTCCCCTACTCTCCCGCATCGCCCTTTTCCTTGACAGAAGAGCTTCAGCGTGATAGCAAAAATTGGCTGAATCTAATTTTTAAAAGGAGGGAGGGAAATGAGTAAAATCTATGTAGCCGGTCACAAGAGTCCGGATACGGATTCCATTTGTTCTGCCATAGGGTATGCCTATTTGCGCAACCAGCTGGTAAAAAGCGGCAGCCCTTACTGTGCGCACCATAAGGAAGAGGCGGTGGCGGTTCGTCAGGGGGATCTCAACCCCGAAACCGAGTTCGTCCTCAAGCACTTCGGGGTTCCCACTCCGGAGCTCATGACCGATGGAGCCGGAAAGAAAGTGATCCTGGTGGATCACAGCGAACGGGGCCAGACCCTGGACAATATCGATCAGGCCGAGATCGTGGCCATCATCGATCACCACAAGATCGGGGACATCACCACTCCCAATCCCATTGTCTTCATCAATATGCCCACCGGATGCACCGCCTCCATTATCAAGTCCCTGTTCGAATTCTTTAAGGTGGATATTCCCAAGGAGATCGCCGGAATCCTGCTGGCGGCCATCCTTTCGGATACGGTGGCCTTCAAGTCCGTAACCACCACCGATTTCGACAAGAAGGCGGCGGAGGATCTGGCCAAGATCGCCGGCATTGATGACATCATGGCCTTTGCCATGGAGATGTTCAAGGCCAAGAGCGATGTTTCCGGAAAGAGCCCGCGCGACCTTCTCTACCGCGACTTTAAGGATTACACCATGGCCGGCAACAAAGTAGGAGCCGGACAGATCGAGGTGGTAAGCCTGGATCTCCTGGCGGAGGTGAAGGATTCCATCTATGATGAGATGCAGAAGGTGAAGGCCGAGGGAGGATACCACACCATCGTTCTTATGCTTACCGACATCATGAAGGAGGGAACCGAGCTCCTGGTGGTAACCGACGATCCTTCGGTAATCGAGAAGGCCTTCGGGAAGAAGCTTGAGGGCAAGAGCATCTGGCTGGATGGAGTTATGAGCCGTAAGAAACAAGTGGTACCGCCGCTGGAGAAGGCCTTCGGGGCCTAAGGAGTTTGAGTCTTAAGGGCGGGCCCTGGCCCGCCCTTTTTATTTCCCTTCTATTTCTCTTCTCTTAATCTCCGGGCAATCTCCCGGGCTACTTTTTCACCGGAAAGGAGCATTCCGCCGAAGATGGGTCCCATCCGGAAGGAACCGAAGGTGGCATTGGCTGCCATTCCGGCCACGAATATCCCGGGGTAAACCTCCCGGGTGTTTTCCAGGGTGGTAGTTTCGGCCACCTCGGCCCAGAGGGAACGCTCGCCTTCGATCTTGCCGCTGGGAGTGAAAAGTTTCACATTCATCTTGCGCTGAAGCACGTGGAGCACGGAAAGCTCGTGTCCGGTGGATTCCACCACGTATCTGGAGCGCACGGCCAGAGGATCCACGTGAAGCCCGCCCATTTCCACTGCCGTCCAGTTGATAACCAGACCCACCACCCTGTTTTCTCGCACCATGACATCTTCCACACTGAAGAGATTGAAGATGGAAGCCCCGGCTTTCCGGGCGGCGAACCCCAGAGCGCAAACGCATTCCACGGAATCGGCGGTGTAGTATCCCTCCTGCCACGGTTCCACCCGAACTCCCACTTCCCTGAGGATCCGGGCCCCCTCTTCCTGCACCACTATCTCGTTAAACATCATACCTCCGCCCCACATCCCTCCTCCGATGGAGAGTTTGCGCTCGAACACGGCCACCTTAAACCCTTCCCGGGCCAACTTATAGGCCGCGGTGAGTCCCGCCGGCCCGGCCCCCACGATGGCCACATCCAGCTCCAGCGCTCCCTCCAGTTTGGCCATAAACCTCTCCACAATAGCCTGCGTAATCTTCACCTCGTCCAGAGCCATGCCTTCCTCCTTTCTGAGAACTGTGGAATTGGTTAATCCGACCAACTTACTATAATTTCCTTCACCCAAAGGGCAATAGTAAGTGAAAAATTTCAATTAAAGGTTTCGGTAATCTTCAGGTGGATATCCACCGCCGGAGCGGAATGGGTGAGGCGTCCTACGGAAATGAGGTCCACTCCGGTCTCGGCAAAGGCCCTTACATTCTCCAGGGTTACTCCTCCGGAGACCTCAAGGAGCACCTGGGGCCGGAGGGAGCGGGCCCGGGCCACGGCCTCCCGGACGCGAGGGGGATCGAAGTTGTCCAGAAGAATGACCTCGGCCCCGGCCGAAAGGGCCTCTTCCAGCTCCTCGAGAGAGCTTACCTCCACCTCCAGGCGGAATACATGGGGGAGTTTTTCCCGGGCCCTTTTCACCGCCTCTTTAATCCCTCCGCAGGCTCGGATATGGTTATCCTTGATCAGGACTCCCTCGGAGAGACCCAAACGATGGTTGTGGCCTCCTCCTACCCTTACCGCGTATTTTTCCAGATAACGCAGACCCGGGGTGGTCTTACGGGTATCCACTATCCGCACCGGAAGCCCCCGCACCGCCTCCACAAAACGACGGGTAAGGGTGGCTATGCCGGAAAGGTGCTGTAGAAAGTTAAGGGCTACCCGCTCTCCCTGGAGGATGGAACGAATCCGTCCCCGCACCTCAAAAAGGGTGGTATAAGCCTCCACCTGTTCCCCTTCCCTTACCCGGAAATCCACTTCCAGCTCCGGATCGACCACTCCGAAGACCTCCCGGGCCACCGGTAACCCGCAAACCACCAGTGGCTCCTTGCTTCGACATACTCCTCGTCCCTTCAATCCCTCCGGAACCAGGGCCTCGGTGGTAGGATCCCCGAAAAAGAGATCCTCCCTTAAGGCCTGCTCCACCAGAGGTCGCAGCCTCCAGGCCTCAAGTACCATGTTAGGGATTGTAGCCCCCACCGCCTCGGGGTCAAGTTCCCGGAGGGTTCAAAAATTTGACACCTCAGGGGCAAAGAGGTAAAAAACGAATACATGCAGGAGATTATCGGGCAAAGTCCGGCCATCAAAGAGGTCTTTCGTCTCATCGAGAAGGTCGCTCCCACGGAGAGCACGGTCCTGATTTTAGGAGAATCCGGGACGGGAAAGGAACTGGTGGCCCGGGCCATTCATCGTCAGAGCCGGCGCAAAGAGGGCCCTTTTATCCCGGTAAACTGCGGGGCCATTCCCGAGGAACTTCTGGAATCGGAACTTTTCGGTTACGAGAAAGGGGCCTTCACCGGGGCGCATCGCAGCAAGCCCGGTCGCTTTGAGATGGCCGAGGGAGGAACCATCTTCCTGGATGAGATCGCGGAGATGAGTCCCAAGCTCCAGGTCAAACTCCTGCGGGTGCTTCAGGAAAAGACCGTGGAGCGTCTGGGAGGAGAACGCCCCATTCCGGTAAACATCCGTATCATTGCCGCCACCAACCGGGATCTGGAAAGGGAGGTTTCGGAGGGTCGTTTCCGCAAGGATCTTTACTTTAGGCTTAATGTTATACCCATCAGATTACCTCCCCTACGAGAGAGGAAGGAAGATATCCCGCTTCTGGCCGAACACTTTTTGCGTCAGTTCTGTGCCCGGGAGGAGGTACCCCTCAAGCGTCTCTCCGAAGAGGCCCTTCGGTATCTTTTACAATATTCCTGGCCGGGCAATGTTAGGGAGCTGGAAAATCTTATGGAGCGTCTGGTAATCCTTTCGGAAAACGAGACCATAGGGCCGGAGGACCTTCCGGATCATATCGTCCGGGCTCCGGATCGTCCCCCCTTTACCATCAAGGACTTCGGCTTTGAGGAATTTAGTCTTCCCAAGGCCCTGCAGGAAATAGAGAAGGAATTCATCCTCCGGGCCCTGCGGGCCTCTAAAGGGGTCAAGAGCCAGGCCGCCAAACTTTTAGGAATAAAACGCACCACCCTCATCGAAAAGATCAAGCGCCTGGGGCTGGAGTAAAGGTCTGTTTTTTGCATATCTCCTCCGGGGAAGATTCAGAGATCGGAACCAAGCGAAGATGCGCAGACTCCTGGCGATAGGAATTCTGATCCTCTGGGTGGGAGGGGGGATAGTCCCGGTTCGGGCCGGACAGAAACCGGAGGAAGACCCGGCCTGGTGGCTGGAACAAACACGCTTTGCCTATCAGCAGGGAGACTTTTTGGGAGCCCTTTATCTGGTGCGAGAGCTTCGGCGGCGTTTCCCCCGCTATCAACCCGCCGCGGTGCTGGAGGCCCATATCCTCTACGACCTGGGAAAATATCAGGAATGTGCCCGGCTTTTAGGGCCTCTCTCCCTCTCCTATGAACTGGCCCCGGAGGATTTGCTCCTTCTGGCCCGGACCTATCTTCATCTGCAAAAGGCCGGGGAAGCCCTGTTTTATGCCCGATTAGTGGAAAAGAAGGCCCGTAGAGCCGACCTGATATGTGCGGCCCGGATGGTGGCGGCCCGGGCCTATCTACGAAATCGCATCCAGACCAAGGCCGCGGAAAAGGCCCGGGAGGTGCTTAAGTCCGGTTGTGCCAAGCCCTTTATTGCTCAGGCCCTGGAGGTGCTTCTTCAGGCAGGAATGCCGATCCAAGAGATCCAGCAGGATCTAGCCCGACAACCGGAGCTGCAATCTTATGCCCCCGGGATCTTTAAGTTTCTGGGGGATTATTTTCTTCGTAAGGGGCAGCTTAAGAAGGCTGAGGAGGCTTACTTTCGTTATCTCAATCTCTCGGGCCGTGAAAACGAGGCTCCGGAACTCCTGCTCAAGCTCGGGGAGGCTTATTTCCGACGGGGACGCATCCGGAGGGCCCGCATCTTTTACAAGCTGCTGGCCACCGCCTGGCCCCATACCGACCAGGCCCGGTTCGCCAAGTTCCGGCTTTATCACCTTTCCTACATCCTGGACAAACGCCTGGGGCTGCCCACCGTGGAGCAGCGCAAGGCCCTCATCCCCCTCATCAATGAACTACGTCGAAGACATCCCCAAAATCCCATTACTCAGGAGGCCCAGGCCCTGGAGATCCAGCTCTATCTCGAGGATCACAAACCCGAAAGGGCCTTTGAGACCGCGGTGGACTTCATGCGCCGCTATCCCCGGTCACCTTTTCTCCCCCGCGTACATGGCCTCTTCTGCGAAGCCGCCAACCTCTATCTGGCCAGTCTGTTCACCCGCAAGGCCTATTTCCGCATCATAGAATTGAATCGAACCTATGCCCCCTTTGCGGAAAGGTCCCGCTGTGGGGTATATTTTTACTGGCTGGGAAAGGTCTATCAGCAATATTTTCTCTTTACCCGACGTAATTACTACTTCTTAAAAGCTTTTGCCTGGGGGGTACCGGAACCCTACCAACCCGAGCTCTATCTGACCCTTGTTTCCGCGGCCCTGGAGGAGAAAAAACTGAAGGAAGCCGCGGAACTCCTGAAGGCCTTTGTGAAGAAATTCCCTTTTTACGCCTCCAACCCCCGATATCTTTATCTGGAAGCTCTTTATGATTACAAGGCTGGAAAGATTAAAGAAGCACATCACCTCCTGGAGGGCCTTTTCCAGCGGAAGGGGCTTTCTCCGGATCTGCGGCAGAAGATTCTGAAGACTTACTGGAGGTTGGCCCTCAGGATCAAGGATATAGACCTGGCGCTACGCATCGTGAAGGATCCGGATTTCCGGGCCACGGATAGCGATTTTGCCTTTCTCATTCAGATAGCCCTGGAAAACGAGGATTATTTACGGGCCGGCCAGATCCTCAAGGAAGCCCGGAAACGTTACCCTCAGTCCGTTACCTTAAAGTGGTTGGCCGGGGTATATTTGGAAAAGATGGGACGCAGCGAGGCCCTTTCCGTGTGGAAGGAACTGGCCGGCGGAAACTCCACCGAGGCCCGTCTGGCGCAGGGCATTCTGCGGAGCCTTCAGCTGGTGGATGAGGCCCGAGAGGTAATATATTAGAATCATGGCTACAAGCATCTGGCTGGTTTCCGCACGGCCGGAAATCCTGGGCCTGAAGGACCTCCTATCCTCTGAAGGGGTGGAGTGTCTTTCCTTTTCGGATCTTTCCCAGCTTTCCGCTCCGAACCAGGGCCCTGCGGTAATGGTGGTCGAGGTGTCAAGAGAGGGTCCTTCTCCGCGTCGAATTCTTGACGACCTCAAAAGACGCTGGCCCGGATCCCGGGTGATCTTTCTGGCCGAGGAGGTGAATTTGGAAGAGGCCGTGGCCTCGGTCAAAGCCGGGGCCTATGACTTCCGGCTGCTGCATACCGACCCCGAGGTGCTCCGAAGACTGATCCTTCAGGCCCTTCACGACGCGGCCGGACCGACGGGGGAGGAAAGGTTCCTCACCCGGGACCCGAAGTTGCGAGCCCTCCTGGAGAAGCTGCGTTCGGTGGCTCGAAGTAAAGCCCCCATCCTTATCACCGGAGAATCCGGGACCGGGAAGGAGGTGCTGGCCCGCTGGATCCACGAGACCAGTGATCGTGCCCGGGGGCCTTTCCTGGCCATTAACTGCGCCGCCCTGCCCGAGGCCCTGCTGGAATCGGAGCTTTTCGGGTACGAAAAAGGGGCCTTTTCCGGGGCTCTCCACCGCAAGAAAGGCAAATTCGAACTGGCAGACGGAGGGACCCTCCTCCTGGACGAGATCAGCGAAATGCCTCTGCCCCTTCAGGCCAAACTCCTGCGGGTGCTTCAGGAGGGAGAGATAGATCGTCTGGGAGGGGCCTATCCCATAAAGGTGGATGTGCGGATTCTGGCCACCACCAACCGGGACCTGGAAGCGGAGGTAGCGGCCGGACGCTTTCGCCAGGATCTTTACTTTCGTCTTAACGTTATCCCCGTGCGTCTGCCTCCTCTCCGGGAACGTCCTCAGGATATTCCCTTTCTGGCCCAGCATTTTTTGCGGGAGTTCGCCCGGGCCTACGGAAAATCCATCCAGGGATTCGCACCGGAAGTAATGGAAGCCTTTCAAAACTATGATTTTCCGGGAAACGTACGCGAACTCAAGAATCTGGTGGAAAGGGCGGTATTGTGGTGCGAGGGGCCGCAAATAACCCTGAAGGACCTTTTATGGAGCCCGGGAGACCCGGAGAAAGCCCCCTCCCCTTCTTCTCCGCTCAAACCCTTACGAGAGCTGGAAAGAGAGGCCATCCTTGAAGCCCTCCGGGCCTGTGGAGGGAACCGCACCCGGGCCGCAGAACTCCTGGGCATCAGCGTACGCACCCTGCGGAACAAACTCCGGGCCTATCGGGCACAGGGTTTGCTATAGAAATTTAACGGGAGGTGAGCCGAGGTGTTCGGACGTCTTTTCGAGAAGACCTGGAATGTAGTGGCCCGCAGCCTGAGGTTGCGCATCCTGCGACACGAGGTCCTTTCGGCCAACATTGCCAATGTGGATACCCCGGGTTATCGACGCAAAGACATCCCCTTCGAAAAGATCATGCGGGCCTACCTGGGAGAGGAATCCCTTCCCCTCCGGCGCACCCGTCCCCGCCATCTATCCCTGGTCTCCACGGAAGGAAAGATAGAGACCATACAACCCGAAGACGTGGGGACCCCGAACAATGTCTCCCTGGAGGAGGAAATGTCCAAACTCATGGAGAATCACCTCCTTTATCAGGCCACGGTTCAGGCCCTGATAAAGGAGGTCCAGCTCATGCGAGAGGCCATCACCGAGGGAGGTAGATAATTATGAGGTTGCTTACCGCCCTTCGTCTGGCCGCAGGGGGGCTTCTGGCCCAGAGGACCAGACTTAACGTGGCGGCCATGAATCTGGCCAATGCCGAGGTTACTCGCACCGCTGAAGGAGGCCCTTACCGGGCCAAGGATGTCATTCTGGCCGCCGAACCCCTGGAGGGAGAGGATGTCGAGGGGGTGAAGGTGGTGGGGATCGTGGATGATCCGGCTCCGTTCAAGGAGGTCTATGATCCCTCCCATCCGGATGCGGACGCCCGGGGGATGGTGAAATACCCCAATGTGGACATCCTCACCGAAATGGTGGAACTGCTTTCCGCCGGACGGGCCTATGAAGCCAATCTCACCGTGGCGAACCTTACCCGGGATCTTTTCCTCAAAACGCTGGACATCCTGCGTTAGGAGGTCAACCATGAAAGTTCAGAACCTTCCCCTTAAGGCCTGGCCGGATATTCTCGCCCCTCCAGATAAAAAGCCCCGGGGGTTTGAGGAGCTTCTTCGGGCCAAACTCAGGGAGGTGGATCAGGACCAGAAGGAGGCCCTCTTCAGGCTTCAGGCCTTTGCTGCGGGCAAGGACACGGATGTGGCCGGGCTGAGTATGGCCCTGGCCCGGGCCGAACTCTCCTTCCGAATGGTCCTGCGGATCCGAAACAAGATCCTGGAGGCCTATCAGGAGATCATGAGGATGCAGATCTAAAGGGTGAAAGTTTATGAAGTGGCCTCAACCCCGCGAAGTAGCCGAACAGCTGCGCACCTTTTATCAGGGTCTGGGAAGGGAGCAGAAGATCCTGGGAGGGGTCCTCATCCTTCTTACCGTGGCCGGACTCGTAGGCCTGATCCTCTGGGCCTCCCGCACGGAGTGGGGGCTTCTTTATCGGGGCCTGCCCCAGGACAGTGCCGCCGAGGTGGTCAGTTATCTCAAAAGCAAGAACATTCCCTACAAACTGGAGCCCGGGGGGACCATTCGGGTTCCCCGGGACAAGGTCCTGGAGTTGCGGATGGAGATCGCCGCCCAGGGTCTGGTAGGGGGCCCCGGTCCGGGTTTCGAATTATTTGATAAGGGACACATCGGAGCCACGGAATTCCTGCAGAGGGTCAATTATCAGAGGGCGCTGGAGGGGGAACTGGCCCGCACCATAATGAGTTTGAGGGCCATAAAGTATGCCCGGGTCCATCTGGCCCTCCCCCGGGAGAGTCTCTTTATCGAGGAGGCCAAACCCCCCAAGGCTTCGGTTTTCGTGGCGCTTAAGCCTGGGTATCAGCTTACCCGCCGGGAGATCCTGGGTATCGTAAACCTGGTTTCCGGAGCGGTTACCGGACTTACCCCGGAAAACATCTCCATCGTGGACTCCACCGGAAGGCTTCTTTATCGAGGACATCGTGCGGAAGAGGAGGTTTCGGCCACGCAGCTGGCCTATCAACGCCGTCTGGAGGAATGGTACAAATCCAAGGTGGAGGAACTGCTGGCCCGGGCCCTAGGGCCGGGGAAGGCCGTGGCCCAGGTATCCCTGGAGATAGACTTTGATAAGGGTTCGGTGCGGGAGGAATCCTACGATCCGGAAATGACTGCGGTGGTCTCGGAATCCATAGAGGAGTCCTCCAAGACCTCCCGGGCGGCCGGAGGCCCGGCGGGAGTAAAGGGAGCGCTCGCGGCCAAGGCCGAAGGGAACCTCGGGGTGAAGACCCCGGGGGAGGTTTCCTCTCGCAAGAAGATCATCCGGAATTATGAACCCAGCCGGGTCCTCAAACAGATCTCCCTTGCTCCGGGAAAGGTAAAGCGTCTTTCTGTAGCGGTGTTGGTGGACGAAAAGAGTATCCCCAAAGAGGAAAAACAGGCTAAACTGGAATGGATAAGAAAATTGGTGGAGGGA
The DNA here is from genome assembly GCF_015491435.1 of Thermosulfurimonas sp. Classification (NCBI taxonomy): domain Bacteria; kingdom Pseudomonadati; phylum Thermodesulfobacteriota; class Thermodesulfobacteria; order Thermodesulfobacteriales; family Thermodesulfobacteriaceae; genus Thermosulfurimonas; species Thermosulfurimonas sp. The sequence continues at coordinate 7,455 of NZ_WFVX01000164.1, read as the reverse complement.
GCGGTAGGATATAACCCGGATCGGGGAGATGTGGTGGAGGTTTCCACCTTCCCCTTCCACACCGAAAAGATCAAGGGGCCGGCGGTGTGGATGGAATATCTAAGCCGCTTTCTGAAGCCTCTTCTGGAATTCCTGGTGGTGGTCCTGGTGCTACTTCTGGTGGTGCGTCCGCTGGTAAAAGGGCTGGTGGAAAAGAAACCCCCTGCGGAGATGGAGATGGCGGAGGGCGAGGAGAGAGCCGCCCTGGAGGAAGAGGAGGCCCGACCCCTGCCGCACGAAATGGCCCTGGGTATCGTCCAGAGCAGTCCGGAACGGGCGGCTCTTCTGGTGAAGAAATGGCTGCTTGAGGAGTCGGCGGAGGAACGGGCCCGGGCCCTTAAGGAAGCCTCGATGAAGGAGGCGGCCTAAATGGCCAAACTCGACCCGGAAAAGCTTACCGGCCCGCAGAAAGCAGCCATATTCCTTATGGTCATGGGGGAAGAATTTACCTCCCAGGTCTATAAATATCTGGACGAAGACGACATCAAACGCATCGGCGTGGAGATGGCCAAACTCGATTATGTGCCGGCGGAGGCGGTCAAGAAGGTGCTGGAGGAGGCTAACATAGAGGCCAAAGAGATCATGGCCGATCTTTCGGTCTCCCCGGAAGAATTCCTTAAAGAAAGTCTGGTCAAGGCCTACGGAGAAAAGGGCAAGATCCTCTGGGAAGAGATCAAAAAGGAGATCGGTCCGGAAACCTTCAAAAAATTGAAAAAACTGGACCCCAAGACCGTGGCCAACTTCCTGCGCAACGAACATCCGCAGACCATCGCCATTGTGCTGGTACACCTGGACTCCGATCTGGCCGGTCAGATCCTCCAGTTTCTCCCGGAAAAAATCCGTTCGGAGGTACTTCTTCGCATCGCCCTCCTGGATAAGGTGGATCCGGAAATTGTGCAGGAGATCAGCAACGCCCTGGAGGAAGAGCTTCAAACCGTGGGAGGGGTGCTGGGCAAAAAACTGGGGGGAACGGAAAAGGCTGCAGAGATCATCTCTCATGCCGGACGCGAACTGGAGGAAGAGATCCTTTCGGATATCGAGGAGGAAAATCCCACCCTGGCCGAAGAGATCCGGAAGTACCTCTTTACCTTCGAGGACTTTCTCAAGGTGGACGATCTGGCCATTCAGACCCTCCTGCGGGAGATCTCCACCGACGACTTGCGCCTGGCTCTCAAGGGTGCCTCCGAGGAGGTACGGGAGAAGTTCTTCCGCAACATGAGTGAGCGGGCGGCCACCCTCCTCAAGGAGGATCTGGAGGTCATGGGGCCGGTGCGGATCTCGGATGTGGAAAAGGCCCAGCAGAATATCATCAAAGTGGCCAAGCGTCTGGAACAGGAAGGGAAGATCATCCTGGGAGGCGGGGAGGAGGAGTTTGTCTAGGATCCTCAAGTCTTCCATCGTTCGGGTAAGCCGATGGGCCGCGGAAAAACGGGCCTCGGCTACCGGTGCGGCGGAGGAGGAAAAGCTCTCCCTGGAGAGACAGCGGGGTTTCGAACAGGGCTATCAGGAAGGGTACCGGGAAGGTTTTGAGGCCGGACACGCCGAGGGGTTTGAAAAAGGGTACCTGGAGGGAAAGAGCCGGGCCGAAAAAGAAATAGCACAGAAAAAAGCCCTGCTTGAAGCGGAATTAAGTGAAAGAATTAAAGCAGTGGATCAATTTATGGCTTCCCTGCGGGAGAGTGCTTCCCGGGCGGTGCTTTCCCTGGATCGAGAGATTCTGGGGCTTCTCAAACTGCTGGCCCAGAAGCTCCTTTTCAAGGAGACCCTTCGGGACGAAACCATTATCCTTAGGGTCATAAGGGAGGCCCTTAAGGAGGTGGCTGAGGGGGCCCGGGTGGTGATAAAGGTCCATCCCCAGGAGGCGGAGTTCCTCAAGGCCCTGAACCTTCAGAGTCTTTCCTCACGGAGTTTTGCGGAGATCCGTCTGGAGGAGGACCCTTCGGTTACCCCCGGGGGGTGTATCCTGGAGACCGATTTCGGCACGGTAGATGCCACCCTGGAGAACCGCTGGGCGGAGATCTTAAAGGCCCTGGAGGAGGCCGCGGGGCATGAGGGTTAATTCGCTGGAAAAATATCGTCTGGCCCTGGCCCGGGTAAAACCGGTGTTATCCTGCGGTTACGTGAAGCAGGTGGTGGGGCTGGTGGTAGAGGCCGAGGGGCCCCCGCTCAAAATCGGTGATCTCTGTCGAATTAAAACCTCTTCCGGGGAAATTCTGGCCGAGGTTTCCGGTTTCCGGGAGAACAGGCTCCTTCTCATTCCCCTGGGAAATCCCATCGGGATCGAACCCGGAAATCGGGTCCTGGCCTGTGAGGATCGAAGGGCTCCGGTGGGAAGGGAATTGCTGGGGAGAGTGGTCAATGCCCTGGGGGAGCCCCTGGACGGAAGGCCCCTGCCCTATCTTTCCGAGAACTATCCCCTTTACAACGATCCCCTGCGGCCCTTTGAAAGGGATCGTATCCAGGAACCGCTGGATCTGGGTATTCGGGCCATAAATGCCCTTCTCACCGTGGGCAAAGGCCAGCGAATCGCCATCATGGCCGGCTCCGGGGTGGGAAAGAGCACCCTTCTGGGGATGATCGCCCGCCATACCAAGGCCGACGTAAATGTTATCGCCCTGGTGGGAGAACGGGGAAGAGAGGTGCGGGAATTTATCGAACGGGACCTGGGGGAGGAAGGCCTCAGGCGCTCCGTGCTGGTGGTAGCCACGGCGGACGAGCCCCCTCCCCTGAGAATGCGAGGGGCCTACTATGCCACGGCGGTGGCGGAATTCTTCCGCGACCAGGGACTGGACGTGCTCCTGATGATGGACTCCCTGACCCGTTTCTGTATGGCTGCCCGGGAGGTGGGGCTTTCCATAGGCGAACCTCCCACCGCCCGGGGATATACCCCCTCGGTTTTTGCCCACCTGCCCCGGCTTCTGGAACGAATGGGCCCCAAACGGGGGGGAGGAAGTATTACCGGGATCTATACCGTCCTGGTGGAAGGGGACGATTTCAACGAACCGGTGGCGGATGCGGTAAGAGCCATCGCCGATGGTCACATTGTTCTCTCGCGGGATCTGGCCCAGGAGGGGCATTATCCGGCCATAGATGTTCTCTCCAGTGTGAGCCGTTTGATGCGGGATCTTGCCTCCCGCGAACACTATCAGGCCGCGGTGGAGCTGATCCGCCTTCTGGCTATTTACCGCCGGGCCGAGGACCTGATCAACATCGGGGCCTATGTCAAGGGGAGCAATCCGGAAATAGATCGAGCCCTGGAAAAAATAGAGGCCATCAAGGCCTTCCTGCGGCAGGAGGTGGAGGAACGGGCCGATCTCGAGGAAAGTCTCCGGGCTCTTAAGGAGGTGATTTCGTGAAAAGACCTCCCCGGATCCTGGATACCCTGGTCTATATCCGCAAGCTTCGAGAGGAGCGGGCCCGGGAGAGGCTGGCTGCGGCCCTGAAGGCCTTGGAGGAGGCCCGACGGGATCTTCAAACGGTGCGGGATACCCGAAGCTCTCTCTATGAGGAACTCCGGCAAAAAGACCTTTCCGGAGGGGATCTCCGTTTGCTGGGGGAAGGAATGGAAGGCCTCTTTCGGGAGACCTTTCGCCTGGAGGAAAAACTTAAGGCCCGAAGCTCGGAGATGGAAAGCCTGAAGACGGAATTACGTCGGGCCTATCAGGAACGAAGGGTCTCGGAGAGACTCCGGGAAAGGCTCTGGTGGCGATATCGTCGAGAAGAAGAAAGGGTCTTTTATCGGGAACTCGACGATCTTACCCTTATGCGGGAGTCCCGTTCTCGAAGAAGATGATCGGCCGGAAAAAGCTAAGTCCATCACGGCTCCTGGTCCTTATCTTTTTACTGGCCCTGCTCAAGTTCTCCCTTAGTCTGGGCACCTTCCTGCATCTTCATCTCAACCCCCCTGAGGTCCGGGCTGAGGAAAAGACGGATTCCACACCCCGGTGTCCCCCGGAGATCTTTGAGGCCCTGCGGATCGAACGCGAGAAACTGGAAGAGAAGGCCAAACAACTTACCCTGCGGGAAAAACGTCTCCGTTTGCTGGACCAGCAGGTGGAAAGGAGGCTCGCCGCCCTGCTGGAACTGGAGAACTCCGTAGATGAAAAACTCAAGAAGATTCGCACCATAGAGACGAAACGATTCCAGCTCCTGGTTAAGGCCTATTCGGAGATGCGTCCTTCCAAGGCGGCCCGCCTTCTGATGAACATGGACCAGGATATGGCGGTAAGGATCCTTTCGGCCATGAAAAGCGATCAGGTGGCCCGGATCCTTGCGGCCATGCCTCCGGAAAAAGCCGCGCCTTTAGCCGAGGCCCTATCCGGCATTTCCCCGCAGAAGTTTTGATCTCCGCCGCACGGCAAGACGTGCCCCTAGAAGTCCGGCCTCGAAAAGTAGATAAAGGGGCACGGCCATGAGACTGAGGTTGAATACGTCCGGCGTAGGGGTGATCACCGCGGCCAGGATGGTGATGATCAGGATGGCATGTCGGCGGTAGCGGACCGCCTTGTAAGGATCGAGCACTCCCACCCAGGCCAGAAGAATCATGAAAAGGGGTAATTCAAAGATAAGCCCGAAGGCCAGAAGAAAGAGGGCCACGAAATTGACAAAATGGCCCACCGAGATGGTGGGAACGATCTCTTTTCTCTGAAAGGAAAGCAGGAATTTCATGCCGTAAGGAAGGGTGATAAAGAAGCAAAAAAGCATACCCCCGTAAAAGAGCATGGTTCCGATAAGGAGGGTTAGGAAGCCGGAGAGCTTTCCCAGGCCGAAGACCCGGGCCATGGCCCGCCAGATCAGCCACAGAAGATAAGGGAAACAGACCACAAAGGCCGAGAGAAAGGCCACTTTAAGGAGGGCCAGCCAGGGTTCGGCTACCCCGAAAAAGGCCAGTTTCTGACCGAAATGGGCCTGAAGCCAGATCAACACCCGGGGGGCCACCCAGAGGAAAAACAGACTCAGGATCAACAGGATCAGAAGGATCCGCAGGAGATAGCGACGCAGATCCAAAAGCCAGAGCAGCAGAGGTTTAACCGGAGATTCCTCCATCAGGAGAGAAAAGTATCCCGTAAGTACTCCACGGCGTTTTTAAAAATTTTGAGCCCCGGAGGCTCCTCCCATATCTCTCCCCTGGTCCAGCGGGGATGATGGGTAAAATGATGGAAGGCCTCCGGATGGGGCATGAGGCCGAAGATCCTGCCGGTGGGATCACAAATGCCGGCTATGGCTTCCACGGAACCGTTGGGATTGTAGGGATATTCCTGAGTGGGTTGGCCGGTGGTGGGGTGGATATATTGGAGGACGATCTGATTCCCCTCCCGCAGGCTGGAGAGCACCTCCTCGTTTTCTACCACCAGTTTCCCCTCGCCGTGGCGCACCGGGAGATAAAGCCGGCTCAGTCCGCGGGTAAAGATACAGGGCGAGGAAGGATTCACCCTTAGATACACCCAGCGGTCCTCGAAACGGCCGGAATCATTATAGGTGAGGCTTACCCTCCGTTCGCCGTAGCGTTGCTCCAGGCCCGGAAGCAGCCCCAGCTTCACCAGAAGCTGAAAGCCGTTGCATATTCCCATAATCAACTTTCCGGCGGCTATAAATTCCAGGATCTGGTCCATGAGTCGTTCGGAGGAATGGCGAATACGGGCATGACGCAGGCGATGAGCCGCGGCCTGGGCGGCGCCGAGGTGATCCCCATCCAGGAACCCCCCGGGGAAACAGAGAAGATGGAAATCCCTCAGGTGTTTCTCCCCGTAGAGGAGATCCGAGAGATGTACTATCTCCGGATCGGCCCCGGCCAGTTTAAGGGTGTGAGCCGTTTCTCGTTCGCAGTTAATTCCGTAACCGGCCAGCACCAGCGCCCTGGGTTTCATAATCTTTACTTTATGACATATCCAGCTAATATTGGCAAGAGAAGGTCCGGGGCCGTATGCGAGGGCCGAGACCCTGACGGTGGAGAGCTTTGAGTGCCTGGAATAAACCCTCGATTCTCCTTATCGAGGATGATCCCCTCCTGGGGCCCTCGCTGGAGGAATATTTGCAACGTCAGGGGTTCGAGGCCCACTGGCTTTCCGACGAACGTTACTGGCGAGAGGCCCTGTCCCGGGAATTTGATCTCGTGGTTCTCGATCTCATGCTACCTCACCTTCCGGGAGAATTGCTCCTGGCCGAGCTGCGCAAGGAGTATCCCGATCTTCCGGTATTGATCCTTACCGCCAAACAGGGCCTGGATTCCAAGAAGGAGTGTTTCGAACTCGGAGCCGACGATTACCTGGTCAAGCCCTTCGAGGTGCTCGAACTTGAGCTACGGATCAGGGCCCTTCTGCGCCGGAAAGATAAAGGCCGGAAAGAATATCGTCTCGGCGAGGTGCGGATAGATCTTGAGCGGGGTATGATCATCAAGGGGAAGGAGAGGATCGTTCCCTCCCGGCGCACCTGGGATCTTCTCCTTTTCTTTCTGAAACACCGGGGAAAGGTGATCCCCAAGGAAAAGATCCTGGAGGAGGTCTGGAAGGATGTGATCGTGAACGAAGAGACTCTGAGAAGCTATATCAAGGAATTGCGCCGTCTTCTTCCCGAGGGGGCCCTTCAAACCTTTAAGGGCCGGGGGTATCTTCTAAAAGAAGAACTCTAGATGTTTAGTCGTTTTCACACCCGGGAAGCGCGCAAGCTTTTTTTCTACTTTTTGCTTATCCTTTTCCTTTCCCTGGCCGTACTCTTTACCGCGGTTCTTTTCCGTTATCTTTTGGAGATAAATCTTTTAACCCGACAGGGATCATTCCGTCCCTCCCTGAAAAGCTGGATGCTCTATCTCTTTCTATGGGAGGGTATGCTCGCTGTTTCGGTTTCTTACGTGTTTTATCGTCTCTTTATCTCCTATGAACGCTGTCGTCTGGAGCAGGAAGAGTTTTTACGGCTACTTCTGGCCGCTCTTTCCCACCGTTTCGGAAACTTCCTTTCCGCCCAGAAGGTAAACCTTGAGATCCTGAGCGAATCTCCCTCTCCGGAGGCGGCCTCCCGCCTCAAGGAGGCCTGTCGGGCCATGGAACGGGACCTTGAAACCCTGCTTCGTTTCCTTCGGAGATCCCTCGAGGAACCCTTTACTCCTGCAGGCGATTTTACCGACCATCTCAGGGACCTTCTCCACCGCCTTGAGCTTCAGTTCGGCCCCCGGAAGGTCCACCTAAGTTTTAGGGGTTCCTCTCCCCCACTCTCCCCGGAGCTTGAACTCCTTCTTTTCCTTCTCCTGGAAAACGCCTTCCGGCATTCCTGCAAGGACATCTGGATCCGCACCGGACGCAGGCAGGGCCGTCCTTATCTCCTCATCATGAACGATCTTTCCCCTCATCCGGTAAAGGGCGCAGGCCTCGGCCTTTATCTGGCCCGTCGCCTGGCGGAAAGACAGGGCCTTGAGATTTCCAC
>NZ_WFVX01000163.1:0-8364 GCF_015491435.1 Thermosulfurimonas sp. | reverse complement strand
CTCCCTTAACCTCGTGAGGGATACCGATTACCGCGGCCTCGACCACCGCCGGGTGGGCCACCAGCGCGCTCTCCAGCTCCATGGTTCCCAGCCGGTGTCCGGAGACATTGATCACATCGTCCAGTCGGCCGATGATCCAGATATATCCATCCTCATCCCGCCGGGCCCCGTCCCCGGTATAGTAATAACCCGGAAAACGACTGAAATAGACCTGTTTGAAGCGCTCGGGATTCCCCCAGACTCCCCGCAGCATCCCGGGCCAGGCCCGTTTCATGCAGAGATGTCCTCCCTCGTTCACCTCGGCCTCGGTGCCGTCGTCCCGCAGGATCACCGGCTCCACCCCGGGAAGGGGTACCGTGGCCGCCCCGGGTTTCTGGGCAATGGCATAGGGAAGCGGCGAGATCATGAATCCTCCGGTCTCGGTCTGCCACCAGGTATCCACGATAGGACAGCGCCCCCGGCCCACGTGTTGATGATACCAGAGCCAGGCCTCCGGATTGATAGGTTCTCCCACCGAGCCCAGAATACGCAGGGAGGAAAGATCGTACTTGTGCGGCCACTCGTCTCCCTCCCGCATCAGGGCCCGAATAACCGTGGGAGCGGTGTAAAAGAGGGTCACCCGGAATTTCTGTACCAGCTCCCACAAACGCCCGGGATGGGGATAGGTGGGGACCCCCTCAAACATGATCTCCGTGGCCCCCAGAGCCAGCGGACCGTAAACGATGTAGGAGTGCCCGGTGATCCAGCCGATGTCCGCGGTGCACCAGAAAACATCCGCCGGGCGGAGATCAAAGACCCACTGGAGGGTATGCGCTACATAAACCATGTACCCTCCGGTGGTGTGAAAGACCCCCTTGGGTTTCCCGGTGGATCCGGAGGTGTAAAGGATGAAAAGGATGTCCTCGGCGTCCATCTCCTCGCAGGGACACTCGTCCGGGATCTCCGGATCGTTTATCAACTCGTGATACCAGAGGTCCCGACCCTCCACCCAGTCGATCTGGTTTCCCATCCGTCGCACCACGATACACTTTTCCACGGTGGGGCAGTCCTTCAGGGCCTGATCGGCGGTCTTCTTGGATTCTATGACTCTTCCTCCCCGCCAGTAACCGTCGGCGGTGATCAGAATCTTGGCCTCACAGTCCTGGATGCGGGTCTTTAAGGCCTCGGCGGAAAACCCACCGAAGACCACGGAATGAATGGCTCCGATCCGGGCACAGGCCAGCATTACTATGGGAAGTTCCGGGATCATGGGAAGATAGACGGAGACCCGGTCGCCCTTCTTGACCCCGAGCTTCTTGAGCACATTGGCAAAGCGCGAGACCTCCCGATGAAGAATCTGATAGGTATAGACCCGTACCTCTTCCTCGGGTTCCCCCTGCCAGATGATGGCCGCCTTGTTGCGGTTGGGGCCGGCGAGGTGTCGGTCGAGGCAGTTATAGCAGGCGTTGAGCTTCCCGCCTTCAAACCAGCGGATCTCGGGTTTTTCAAAATCCCAGTAGCAGGTGCGATCCCAGAGCCTGAACCAGGTGATAAGTTCCTTGGCCCGCTCGCTCCAGAATCCATCCGGATCTTCCAGGGAATACCGGTAGATCTCCTCATACTCGTAGCGGGAGGAAATATAGGCTTGATCCCGTTCGGCCTGTGGGGGATAAAAGACGCGTTCCTCCTTGAGCAGGGCTTCAATCCTGCGGCTTTCGGCCATAGTGCACCTCCTTAAGTTTGGGTGGCGTTTTTGATCCAGGGTATCAATTCCTTGAAGGCCGGGGTGCCGGCCCTCTCCAGCCATTCATAAACCAGCATCTCCGTGGAAACCACCGCTGTTCCCACGTCCCTCAAACGGGCCAGCCCGTAATGAAAGTTCTCCGGCGTTCGGGAGGAGGTGGCATCCCCCACCACTATCACCCGATAGCCCTCCTCCAGGGCCGAGAGGGCGGACTGATACACACAGATATGCGTCTCCGCCCCGCAAAGAACGAGATAACGCCGGGCCTTCTCCCGGATGAGGGAAGCAATTTCCGGATTTTGAAAGACACTAAACTCCGTCTTGTCTTTTATTTCCACCTCCTTTCCCAGAAGCTCAAGGACCTCGGGAACGTATTCCCCGAGCCCTTTACGATACTGGCTGGTGGCCACGATGGGTACCTCCAGGATCTGGGAAGCCTTTATCAACAGCCTGAGATTCCTCACCAAACGCTCCGCCTCCCATAGGGCCCGGACCAGCTTTTCCTGAGGATCGATGAGCAGAAGCAGGGACTCTTCAGGACGCACCCGCATAAAAACTCCCCCTTCTCCGCCAAGCGATTATCATATATAGAAACTAGATTATAGATTTAAAATCCTTAAAAAGGAACCCTCAAGGCATGCATCCCCGGGAAGCCCTGGAGTGGCTCCAACAGCACCAATTCCACGGGATAAAACCCGGCCTGGAACGCATTTCCGCCCTTCTCGAGGCCCTGGGGAGACCGCAGGAACGCTTCCCCTCCCTTCATATCGCCGGGACCAACGGCAAGGGCTCCACCGCAGCCCTTCTCCAGGCAATACTTTCCGCCCACGGTCTGCGCACCGGACTTTATACCTCACCCCATCTGGTTTCGGTCACCGAACGTTTTCGGATCGATGGTCGGGAAATCACCCTGGAACGTCTGGCGGACATACTGGCCCGCATTCGAAGGCAGGTAGAAAGGCTACGACTTCCGATCACCTATTTCGAAATCACCACCGCCGCGGCCTTTCTTTATTTTGCGGAGGAAGGCATAGACATGGCGGTGATCGAATGCGGCCTGGGGGGGCGGCTGGATGCCACCAATGTCCTTAAACCCCGGGTTGCGGTGATCACCTCCGTAGCCCTGGATCACATGGCCTATCTGGGGCGGAGCCTGGAAAGGATCGCCCGGGAGAAAGCCGGAATCCTTAAACCCGGTCTTCCGGTGGTGGCAGGACACATGCCCCGCAGGGCCCGGGAGGTAATCCGGGAAAGGGCCTTTAGGCTGCAATGCCCCGCGGCCTTCTGGGGGCAGGACTTCCGGGTGTTGCGCAGCGGGAAAAGATTTTCCTATCGAGGGAACCTATGGCATTTGCAGGAACTGGAACTCTCCCTGGAGGGTGAATTTCAGAAATACAATCTCGGAACAGCCCTCCGGGCACTGGAGTTCCTGAGAACCGAGGGATACGTCTTTCGGGAGGACACCCTGCGCCAGGCGCTGAAACGGGTTTCCTGGCCGGGACGGTTCGAGTTCCTGCCTGTGGGACCCGGAGTGATTCTGGACGGAGCCCACAACGAGGAGGGCACCCGAGCCCTGCTTCGATCCCTGGAGAGGAAGGGGATCAGTGAATACACCCTTATTTTCGGGGCCACCAACGAGGGAGGGGAAAAACCCTATCTGAGGATGCTGCAAAAACTGATCTCTCGGGCCAAAGTCGTATTTCTCTGCGAACCCCCGGGCCCCAGAAACCCGGTTACTTTAAAAGAATGGGAGGCCAGGAAATTTCCCCCTTCCTGGCCTCCGCTACGTCCCTCCTCTCTCCCTGAGGCCCTGGATCAGGCCCTCTCCCTCCCCCTCCCGGTGGTGATCACCGGTTCCCTCTACCTGGTAGGGGCTGCGCGGCGGCTCCTTCTCTCCTAGGCCAGGACATAGGCCTCCTCGCCGTGCTCGGTAACGTCAAGCCCGGTGTATTCCGTCTCTTCGTCCACCCGGAGGCCCGAGAGGACATCCACCACCTTGGCCAGAATAAAGGTGGCCACCAGGGTATAGACCACCGTGGCCACCACCCCGATCACCTGGGCCGAAAACTTAACCTGCGGGGAAAGGACCCCGGCCATAAGCGTTCCGAGAATTCCTCCCACGCCGTGAATACCCACCACATCCAGGGCGTCGTCGTAGCCCAGACCGTTCTTGGCCAGCACCGCAAAGTAACATATTACTCCGGCCAGGATGCCGATGATCACCGCCCCCTGGGTACTCACGAAACCCGCGGCCGGGGTGATGGTGGCCAGGCCGGCAATAGCCCCGGAACAGGCCCCGAGGGTGGTGGGTTTCCCCTGCTTGAGCCATTCCACTATTACCCAGGCCAGCATGGCCGTGGCTGCCGCGGTATGGGTGTTGATAAAGGCCTGGATGGCCGTGTTATTTACCGCCAGGGCACTTCCGGCGTTGAACCCGAACCACCCGAACCAGAGCAGCCCGGTTCCGATCACCGTAAGGGGAAGATTATGGGGAATAAAGGGTTCCTGTTTGGCTCCCCGGCGGGCCCCCACTACCAGGGCCATGACCAGAGCCGCCATACCACAGCTGGCATGCACCACCAGCCCTCCGGCAAAATCCAGGGTCCCCAGGCGGGAAAGCCATCCCCCGCCCCAGATCCAGTGACAGAGCGGATTATACACCAAAAGGGCCCACAAAAGACTGAAAAGGACAAAGGAACGAAAACGCACCCTCTCCGCGAAGGCCCCGGTGATAAGCGCCGGGGTGATCACCGCAAACATGCACTGATAGATCATAAAGACCGGCTCGGGGACCGTAGAGGCATACTGAGGACTGGGAGAAAAACCTATGCCCTGCAGGGCCCAGTGTTTGAGGCTTCCGATGATTCCGTGCACATCCGGTCCAAAGGAGAGACTGTAACCCACATAGATCCACTCCAGGGTTACCAGGGAAATCATGATCAGACTCTGAATGATAACGGAAAGTACGTTTTTGCGCCGGACCAGACCACCGTAAAAAACCGCCAGAGCCGGGGTCATAAGAAGCACCAGCGCCGCGGATACCAGCAGAAAGAGCGTATCGACCTTATCCACCATACGGGACACCTCCCCGCTTTTTTCCCCGAGCTTTAACAAGAATGATGCCATCCGCTTTTCGCGGGGAAGTGTCCCCCTTTTGATACCTGATCCCGCTCCGGAAAACAGGAGACCTCTTGCGGTATTTTACATCTTTGTTCTTCACTTACGCCGGCTTCTCACCCCCTTTCCGTGCCTTCCTACACTATTAAGGCTCTCGAGACTTTCACCAATTTGTTATAAACTGTAGCCAGTTTCACGATGCTGGGTAAGATCCAGCCCCTGGATCTCGTCTTCCCTTTCCACTCTGAGGCCTACCACCGCATCTACCATCTTAAAAAGCACCCAGGAGAGGACGAAGCAAAAAAGGGCCCCGGCACTGGCTCCGATAAGCTGGACCCAGAACTGATGTACATTTCCGTAAAAGAGGCCGTCGGCCCCGGCGGCGTTTACGGCCTTGGAGGCGAAAAGACCGGTGGCCAGTGCCCCCCAGAACCCGCCCACGCCGTGGACTCCCACCACGTCCAGGGCGTCATCGTAACCCAGCTTGCTTTTGAAGAGCACCGCCCCATAGCAGATCACCCCGGCCAGGGCCCCGATGAGCACCGCGGCCCAGAGGGGGACGAATCCCGCCGCCGGAGTGATGGCCACCAGCCCGGCCACCGCCCCGGAGGCCGCTCCCAGGGTGGTGGGGGCCCCCTGAAAGATCCATTCCGCAAACATCCAGCTTAAGGCCGCAAGTCCCGCGGCCATGTGTGTGTTCATAAAGGCCTGCACCGCCACGCCATCTGCCGCCAGGGCGCTTCCAGCATTGAACCCGAACCACCCGAACCAGAGCAGCCCGGCTCCAAGAAGCGTTAAGGGCAGGTTGTGTGGATGGATGGGTTCACGCCGATAACCGATACGCGGACCGATGACCAGCGCCGCGGCCAGGGCCGAAGCCCCGGAGGCAATGTGGATCACCGTTCCCCCGGCAAAATCAAGGGCCCCGAGCTTGGCCAGCCATCCCCCACCCCAGACCCAGTGGCAGAGAGGAGCATACACCACCGTAAACCATAAGGTTACAAAAATGAGATAAGCGGAAAAACGCATCCTTTCGGCGAAGGCCCCGGTAATAAGCGCCGGGGTGATCACCGCAAACATGAGCTGGAAGGCGGCAAAGAGCAGATGGGGTATGGTCTGGGCGGCGGGACCCGGAGCGATCCCCACGCCCCTGAAGAACCGATAGGAAAGGTCTCCTATGAGCGAGGCGTGATCCGGACCGAAGGCCAGACTGTAGCCGTAGAGGAACCAGAGGAGACTCACCAGCCCCAGACAGATGAAGACCTGAAGGGAAATGGAAAGCACATTCTTGGCCCGCACCAGACCGCCGTAAAAGAGGGCCAGCCCCGGAGTCATGAGCATCACCAGGGCCGTAGCCACCAGCATCCAGACCACATCCGCACCCTTCATACCTACCTCCTGCATGTCATTTTTGAGCATCAAGGGATTGCAATAATCGTACCAAATTGAAAATTCAGGGAATATAGCCCCCCTGGAAACCGGACCCCTTTCTTGTGAAACCGCTATTTTATTACAAAAAAGTCAAATATCGTTTAACCCCTATACAAAAAAGAAAAGTTGGAGGCCGAAAGTAAACAGGCTTCGGAAGTCCGGTAAGCTGAGCTTGACCTGGATGATCAATTTATATTACCTGTATCTTAGATGAAGCTCTATCCTCACCCCGAGGGAAGGCCGCGGCTCCTTTTTGCCGATCCCGCCGGGCGAATCTATGATCATCCGGAGCTTTACGCCCTGGGGCTTTCGGGCTACGACCTGGTGCTTCCCGAACCGGAAGACTTCATCCCCCTTCCCGAGGGCTCGGCCCTGTATGTACTTCCAGACCGACATCCCGTAGGGCTTGATCCCCGCACGGAGACTCCGGTGGTCCTTTTCGAAAACCCCTTCCGCCCCGGGGAGCCGGCCCTGGCCGTGGCCGCTTTCCTAGCCCCGGCCCATACCCAGCTCTATCTCGCTCCCTATCAACCGGCCCGGGAGGATCTCCCTCCCCTTCCCCTTTACTCCTATGCCTGTGTGGGCTGGTGGCGAGGCCGATTCTTTGCCGCGGCCTTTCGCTCCGACTGGGACCTCCGGCAGGAGGCGCGGCTCTTTTCCTCAGAAAGGATCGAGTCCCGGGCCCGGGAGATGCTCAAACGGTTCCCGGGGAATCGTCTGGTGCGGCACCTGGTGGAAAATTGTGTGCGGCGCTACCGGTGTCCCGCGGCCCGCAACTTCGTCCTGGGACGATTCGAGGCCCCGGTCCCGGTCTCCCCGGGCTGTAATGCCCGCTGTGTAGGATGTCTTTCCGAGCAGCCCGAAGACGGCCCCCATGTGGCGCAGGAACGCATCACCTTTGTTCCCTCCCCGGAGGAGATCGCCGAGGCCATGGTTCCCCATCTCCGGCGACCCGGGCGGGTGATGGTCTCTTTCGGGCAGGGCTGTGAGGGGGAACCGCTCCTTCAGGCGCAAACCATAGGGCAGGCCCTGCGCCTGATCCGGAAATCCACCTCCCGGGGGACCCTCAACCTCAACACCAACGGAAGCCTTCCCGAGGCCCTTCTTTCCCTGAGGAGAGCCGGACTTGATTCCGTGCGCATAAGTCTGGCCAGTGCCCGCGAAAACTATCACCGGGCCTATTTTCGCCCCCGGGGCTGGGGGCTTTCCGAGGTCCGGGAAAGCGTCCGGCTTTTTAAAAAGGAAAGAGGTTTTGTCTCCCTCAATTACTTTATCTTTCCCGGCTTTACCGACGACCGGGAGGAGCTTGAGGCCCTGGGCGAGATCCTGGCCCTGGGGGTGGATTTTCTCCAGCTCCGAAACCTGGCCATTGATCCCCTGTGGTTCCTGGAAAGGATCGACTACCGGCCGGGCGAAATCCTGGGACTGCGTCCTTTTCTCAAGGAACTCAAGAAGCGTTTTCCCGGCCTCCGGTTCGGATACTTCAATCCTTACCTGCGTTGAACAACCTACTTAATTGTTCCACCGTGCATTCCGCAGGGTCCTTGTCCTCGCGCAAGCCCAAAAAGACCGGAGCCCGGAGTTTTCCATCCGGAGTGAGTTCCTGCGCCCGCACCCGGGCCACCAGCTCCGGCCGAACCCATTCCACCGGCCGGACAGTCTGAAGAGAAAAATGGGGGTATGAAATCCGAAGATTCCTGAGGATCCGGCTCAAGGTTTCCATCTCCTCTCTATCGAATCCGGTACCCACTTGACCGAGGTGCAAAAGGTCCTTTCCACGATAGAGCCCTAAAACCAAAGAGGCAAAGGGGCGTTTATCCGAGACTAGCCATCCGCAAATCACCGCATCCACCTCTAAGGCCCGTTTAATCTTGAGCCATTCCGAAGAACGTATTCCTGGACGATAGAGACTCGTTCTTTTTTTGGCCATAATTCCTTCAAAGCCCTGCCTGAGGGCCTCCCGATAGAGATCCCTGCCCCGCGGATAGGCCCTAGAAAGCACCAGATGCTCTCCTTCCATTAGAATCTCTTGCAATCTCCAGCGCCGTTCTTCCAGAGGTTTTCCCCACACCGGGCCTGTA
Organism: Thermosulfurimonas sp.; assembly: GCF_015491435.1. Lineage (NCBI taxonomy): Bacteria > Pseudomonadati > Thermodesulfobacteriota > Thermodesulfobacteria > Thermodesulfobacteriales > Thermodesulfobacteriaceae > Thermosulfurimonas > Thermosulfurimonas sp. Next base: position 12 of record NZ_WFVX01000163.1, on the reverse strand, counting down.
TCCTGATAGAGA
>NZ_WFVX01000162.1:0-4215 GCF_015491435.1 Thermosulfurimonas sp. | reverse complement strand
GAGGTGGAGAGCAGAATCACCGACCGATGGGCCAGGGCGGACCAGGAAAGGGGTTCCACCCGGGAAAAGCTCCAGCGGCCTTTCCGACCCGAGACCCGAACCCCGAGGAGTTGCTCCCCTTCGTACTTAACCACCCAGAAGGAAGACATAGACCAGGACCCCCATCAGAAGCATTCCCACCACCACCGCTCCCCAGAGCCAGACCCTTCTTCGATAACCCGGGACCGAGGGCAGGGCGGCCACGGAGGCCGCCTCCCGAATCAGAGCCGGATGGAGACGATGGCTTCCCCGGGCAAAGGCCACCAGTAAAGCCCGATCCATAATCTTATTGATCACCCGGGGGATGCCTCCGCTCAGGCGTTCCAGTTCCCTTTCCGTTCCCCGGGCCAGCATCACCCCGGCCCCTCCGGCCCGGGCCAGACGAAAACGCACGTAATCGCCTATCTCCTCCCGGGTCAGGGGGCGAAGCCTCTCCCAGACGGTGACCCGTTGAGCCAGCTGCGAAAGCTCGGGGGAACGCAGGCGTTCCTCCAGGGCCGGCTGCCCGGAAAGGAGAATCTGGAGGAGTTTGCCCTTCTCGGTCTCGAAGTTGGAAAGGAGCCGCAATTCCTCGAGACTCTCCGGGGGGAGATTCTGGGCCTCATCGATGACCAGGAGCAGAGTATGTCCCTTTTCCGCCAGTTCGAAGAGCCGATCCCGGAACCGACGGATCAATCTCTCCCGGGAACCGGCCCCGGAAAGCCCCAGATCCTCCAGGATGACCTCGAGAAGTTCCTCCGGCCCCAGGGTGGGGGTAAGGATCATGGCGGTCTGCACCTCCGGAGGCAGGCCCTCAAAGAGCATCCGTATCAGCAGGGTCTTTCCCACCCCGGGTTCTCCGGTGAGCACCAGAAACCCCTCCCGGCGCAGAATCCCGTACCGCAGGGCCTCCAGGGCAGCCTGATGGGCCGGGGAAGGGTAAAAATAATCCGTATCCGGCGTGATACGAAAAGGATGGTCCCTTAACCCGAAAAAATCCAGATAATCCGGAATCTTAGTGGATCTGGGTGATAAGTTCATATATAGGCCCTATCAAGGCTATCACTATAAGTAAAAAGATTACCCCCACGATTACGATAAGAACGGGTTCCAGGATTCGACTCAGGGTGTCAACCAACCCCTGAATGATTTCGTAATAGTAGCGAGCCAGTTCTCTCAGTTGATCCACCAGGGTTCCGGTCTCTTCCCCTACGGAAATCATACGTAAATCCAGGGGAGAAAACAGGGGCAATCCCGCAGCTGTACTGCTCAAACTCTCGCCTCTCAATACCCCTTCTTTCAATTCTTTAATGATTTTTTTACCCAGTTCGCTCTGAATATTGGAATACATAATATCAAAACTGCGCAGAATATCAATTCCTGCTCCGAGAAGTAAAGCCATGTACTCAAAGAAGAAAGCTAAAAGAGAACTACGTTTAATGCGAGAGACAATCGGAAGACGCAACAGGACTTTTTCCATTCTCAATTTAAATGCAGGAAACCTACGGTATCCCACCCATAGAAAAAGCAGGCTCACAAAGAGAAAAAGCATCCCCTCCAGAAAGTGGGCCCGGAGGAAGGTGGTTACGAAGAGAAGAAAGCGGGTGGGAGCCGGGAGGGTCACCCGCATCTGGGAAAACAGGTTCAGGATTTTGGGGAGAACGAAGAGCAACCAGAAGAGGAGGGCCCCGCTCATGGCCACCAGGACAAAAAGGGGGTAAAGCATGGCCCGCTTGGTCTGGGTGATGATCTCGTGCAGCCGACGGAGGTGACGGGAGGCTTCCTCCAGGGTGTGATCCAGCCGCCCGGTCTCCTCTCCCAGGGCGGTAAGGGAACGCACGATCCCGGGGAAAAGATCCTTTTCCTTTTCCATGCCCCGGGAGAGGGGGTTTCCGGCCTGAAGTTCGGTAAGCAGAACCCCCAGGGCCTTTTTCAGGCGGGGGTTGACCGTGGTCTCCCGCAGGTCCTTTAGCGCCTGGGGGAGGGGTATGCCTCCCCGCACCAGCAGGGCCAGATTATGGCAGAATTCGGCCAGTTCCGGCCGGGAGACCTTCCCCAGGGTGAAACGATCCCAGGGAAGAGCGGGTCGCGCGGAATATCGGACCAGGATCAATCCCTCGCGCCGGAGATAGGTATAAAACGAACGCAGATCGGGAAATTCCATCTGATCCTTGATTATGCGCCCGTCCGGGGTCAGGGCCTGGAAACGATACACAGGCATCAGCCGATCACCCTTCGCACTTCTTCCACCGTGGTAATTCCCTGGAGGACCTTTTCCCGGGCCGCCTCCCGAAGGGTGCGCATTCCTCCCTCCCGGGCCGCCCGGGCCATCCTGGCCTGCGGGGCCCCTTCGGCGATGAGGGCCCGCAGATCTTCGTCTATGCGGAGGATCTCGGCCACCACCGTGCGCCCTACGTATCCCTTTCCTCCGCAGTATTCGCAACCACGGCCCCGAAGATAGGTCCCGTCCGGGGGAAGGTCATAGTAACGGAGAAGTTCCTCCGGAGGACGATATTCCTCCCGACATTGAGGACAGATACGTCGCACCAGGCGCTGCGCCAGAACCCCCAGAAGGGAGGAGGCCAGAAGATCCGGCCCGATACCCAGATCCCGAAGCCGGAAAAGGGTGGACAGGGCGTCGTTGGTGTGAAGGGTGGAGAGGAAGAGATGCCCGGTAAGGGCGCTTCGAACCGCCATCTCCGCGGTCTCCTCGTCGCGCACCTCCCCCACCAGGATCACATCCGGGTCCTGCCGCAGGAAGTGCCGAATGGCCCGGGCAAAGGTATAACCCGCCTCCTCGTTGACCTGGGTCTGGCGGGCGAGCGGAAGCCGATATTCTATGGGATCTTCCGCGGTAAGGACGTTCTTCTCCAGGAGATTCAGGAGCCTCAGGCCGGCATAGAGGGTGGTGGTCTTTCCGGAGCCCGTGGGACCGGTGACCAGGAACATCCCGTAGGGTTTTTCCAGAAGATCCCGGATAAGGGCTACCTCTTCCTCACTGAACCCCAGGTGCAAGAGGTGCTGGACGGTGCCTCCTACCGGGAGAATACGCAGGACCATGTTCTCCCCCACCGGGGTACGCACGGTGGATACCCGCAGGTCGTATTCCTCCCCCAGGAAGGAAAAACGCATGCGCCCATCCTGGGGAAGACGGGTCTCGGCTATGTCCATACCCGCCCGGACCTTGATGGCCCCGATGAGACGCGGATGGACCGCCTGGGGAAAAACCCAGAAGGGCTCCAGAATACCGTCTATGCGCAGAAAGACCTGGGAGGTCCTCTCCGAGGGGGTGAGGTGTAGATCCGTGGCCCGGCGGGAGGTGGCCAGGAGCAGGAGATTTTCGATGAGATCGTCCATGGAGATCTCGGCGTGGGGATTCTCGCGCAATCTCTGGGTGACCTCCTCCAGTTCCCTTTCCGGCGGTCTTTCCAGAAAGTAATAAAATCTCTCCAGCGCCCGGGAGATCCGGGAACGCGGCGCCACCACCGGTTCCACCCTCATGCCGGAAACCCGGGCCACGGCCTCCCGGAGTTGAAGATTAAAGGGATCATGAATAGCCACCACCAGGGTCCCCTCGGTTATCCTCAGCGGAAGGAGGAGGTGCTGACGGGCAAAGGCCGGAGGGACCTTGAGCAGGGCCTGGGGATTGGGTACGGTGACCGCCAGGTCTTCAAAGGGAAGCCCGGCCTGTTCGGCAAGCACCTCGGCTACCTCCAGCTCCGTGACCAGCCCCAGACGGACCAGGATCTCCCCCAGCCGCTCCCCGGTGGCCTTCTGTTCCAGAAGGGCAAACCGGATGTGTTCGTCCCGGATATAGCCCTTTTCCTTTAAAAGCTGTCCTATGGGTCGGGAGGTTCTTTCTTCCATGGTTAATCTAGGTTATAGAAAATTTGCCCGCCTTAGGCAATCCTTTTGATCCCCCGGGCCAGGACTTCCTCCACCGGAAGCCCCAGAAGACGGGCCGCCGCCTCCTCCGGCCGGGGGGCCCCGGGAGAAAGCCGCAGACGAAAGTAAAGCCTGTTCCCTTCGATTTTCATCTCTATTACCCAGGGGGAAAGTTCCGGGGGTAACTCTTCTATGCGCTCGTCTTCCTTGAGCGCAACCTCAAAAAGGGCCTCCGCATCCTCCGCCCTCCGCGGAGAGGGGACCCTCCGGACCTCCCTCAACCGGAGCCCCTGGGGAAGTTCTCTTTCCAGG
>NZ_WFVX01000161.1:0-3733 GCF_015491435.1 Thermosulfurimonas sp. | reverse complement strand
GTTTAAGGCCGGGGTTTCGGCGGAGGAGGCGCTAAAACAGATCGAGGCCCGGGGCTATGCCGATCGTTTCCGGGCCGAGGGGCTTTCGGTGATAAGCGTGGGGGTTTCCTTCGATCCCGTCGAGCGAAGGGTCTTAGAGATCCGGGTGGTTTAGAACCCGGGAATCTTGAGATCTTTGCCGAAGCGCCTTATCTTGCCTCCCGGTATGGAAGAGGTGCTCCGGGTCCGGAATCTGGTCAAGGAATTTGAAGGGAAAAGGGTTCTTTCCGGGATAAGTTTCAACCTGCACCGGGGGGAATTCCTCGGGATCATCGGTCCTAACGGAGCCGGGAAGACCACCCTCCTTAACTGTCTTCTGGGGCTCGTAACCCCCAGCCAGGGTGAAATACGTTTTTTCGGCCTGGATCTTGCCACCCATCGCACCGAGATCCTTACCCGTCTGAACTTCGCCTCCAACTACGTGGGGCTTCCGCTCTCGCTCACGGTGATGGAAAACCTGCTGGTCTATGGCCTCCTTTACGGGGTCAGAAACATCAAATCCAGGGCCGAACGACTCTTAAATCTCTTGGGGCTCTGGGAGATGCACCGGGAAAAGACCCGCCATCTCTCCTCCGGCCAGATGATGCGTCTGTGCCTGGCTAAAGCCCTGATCAACGACCCGGAGATACTGCTTCTCGACGAACCCACCGCCGGGCTTGACCCCGAAATGGCCGAAAGGGTTCGCCGTCTCATCAAGGAATATCAAAAAGAGCGGGGGCTCGCGGTCATCTTTACCTCCCACAACCTTTACGAAATGGAAGACCTTTCCGACCGGGTGATCCTGCTCCACGAAGGAAGAATCCTGGCCGAGGGGCCGCCGGAGGTCCTGTGCCGGCGTTTCGGGGCTGAGGATCTGGAGGAGGTCTTCTTTCGGGCCCTGGCGGAGGCTGAAGGTGCCTAGACCGCGACGCATCCTCGGAGTGGTGGCCCGGCAGATGTTCCTTTATCGGCGAAGTGTAAGCCGCCTCCTGGATCTCTTCTACTGGCCCACCATGGATCTTCTCCTCTGGGGGTTCCTCACCCTCTATCTGGAACGCGGGGCCCTCCATCTCCCCCGCTTTGTCTCCTTTTTTCTGGGAGCCCTGATCCTGTGGCATATCCTCTACCGTTCCCAGCTCGCGGTCTCGGTGTCCTTCCTCGAGGATATATGGTCGCGTAACCTCCTCAACGTGCTGGTGGCTCCCATCACCCTCACCGAATATCTCCTGGGACTGGTGGTGATAAGCCTGATTAAGGTAGGACTGGCCTTCGGTATCATGACCACCCTTTCGGTCCTGTTCTATGGTTTCAATCTCTTAAAGCTCGGAGCGGTTCTCTTTCCTCTGGTGGTAAATCTGCTCGCCCTGGGCTGGGCCATAGGTTTTGTGACCATCGGTTTCATCTTTAGGTTCGGACAGGAGGCCGAGATCCTGGCCTGGGCCCTGATCTTTGTGTTCTTGCCGCTTTCGGCGGTGTTTTATCCGGTGGAGGTGCTCCCCGTCTGGCTCAAACCCTTCTCCCTTCTTACCCCTTCGGCCCATGTCTTTGAGGGCATGCGGGAGGTAATCACCCGGGGCACCCTTCCCTGGAAACACCTCCTTCTGGCCGGGCTGCTGAACCTTGTTTATCTCAGCCTGGGCCTCGCCTTCCTGAAAAGACAATATCAGTACGCCCGCAGAATGGGGCTCATTCCCAAGATAGGGGAATAATCAAAAGAACCGCAACAGGATCCACAGGGCGTAATAGGTGGTCTCCAGAAAGGAGACCCCGCGAGGGGCCCGGGCAAAACCTCCGTCCTTGCGGCGGGTGTTCAATACAAAAAGTCTGAGTCCTTCCGGATCACGGGGCTTAAGCCCCAGGGCCTTCATAAGACGACAGGCAAAATAGGTGTTTTCCAGATAGGAGGTGGTGCCCGGAAAAAAACCGAACCCACCGTCGGGGTTCTGGGAGTGGAGAATGAACTCCTCCACTCCGTTCGACCATTCTCCCGGCCCCAGGGCTTTGAAAAGATGGTACAGATCCTTAAGGGTGCGAAAAGACCGCGTGCGTCCCAGTTCTTTCAGCCTCCGCACCCCCGGGGAATCTACCCCCAGAAGATCCGCCATCTCCCTCAGGGCCGCCAGCCCCGAAAGTCTCTCCGGGGGGTGGTTTAATTCCTCCTGCAACAGGAACTTCACCTCCTTCGGAGAGGCCCCTCCCAGCCACAGAAGACCCTTGAGCCATCTTACCCGAACCTCCGGAGACATCCGGTAAAAATTGAGCCCCTGAAGAAAACGTAAGGTGGAAGGATCGGACTTCAGCGCCCCGCACACCCGCAGGGCCGCCAGGGCGAAATAGGTATCCTCCACCGTAGGGGGGAGGGCCGGAGTGGCCCCGAACCCCCCACTCTCCTTCCGGCGGGAAAGGATAAAATCCTGCGCCCCCCGAACTAATTCCTCAGCCTCAACTTCCATGAACTTATAAAATAAACCTTTTTCCGAAGACCCCAAAGACTCAGTACACCATTACCTGATCCGCACGCATAACCTCGTTCACCAGCTTTCCCGCCTTGACCAGCTCGCACCCCTCCACCAGCTGTTCCTTGGTGATCTTACGTTCCTCGATGCAGGGGATACATACGAACATCTTGGCCCCCAGGGCGGGTAACCCGTCCACCAGCTCCTTGAGAGGCTTAAGCCCCGGGGCAACGATATGTTCATACATGCCCTTGGTGCAGCACATTACTCCTTTACCCTGAAAAACCACCGTAACCTCCACGTCCATGGTAAGGGCGGCATTGGCCACCACCAGGGCCAGGGTGGCTTTTTCGGGGTCGTCCAGTCCATGGGTAACCACCACTACGAGTTTTTTCCCGGCAATGGTCTCGGCCATCTCTCTCACCTCCTTCACTTATTCCTCAAGCCTTAACACCCGGACGAAGTCCTCCACCCTCTGATCCGGCCCGGACACGGCCCTAAGATTAAAGTGACAGATGGGACAGAGGGTTATCACCGTCCCCGGCCCCAGGGTGGAGAGCTCCTCCATCCGGGCGCGGGCAAGCTCACCGGCCTTTTCCGGAAACAGGGTCTCCGCCGGGCCTCCGCAACATCGGGTGATCTCGCGGCTGAAACGCGGTTCCCTTATCTCCAGCCCGGCCCTCTTCATGATCTCTCTCGGTTCCTCCACCACTCCCAGATACCGGACATAGACACAGGAATCGTGCCAGAGATAAACCCCCTCCTCGCCCCGCAGGGGAAGGTGCCTGCCCTGGTGAAAAAGGATCTCCAGATAGCTTCGCACCTCGAAATCCCACTCCGGAAAGAGCTGGGGATAGACCTCCCTCAACAGAGCGGTGGAGTGAGGGTCCACGGTAATGATGGTCCGCACCCCGGCCTCACGAAAGGCCCTTACCACCCGCCGGGCCTGGAGTTCAAACACCCCCTCCAGCCCCAGATCATAAGCCAGGGTCCCCGGGTAGTATTCCTTTTCATAAAGATAACCGGGTTCGACCCCGCATTTGCGCAGAAGCTTTACCACCCCCCGCAGAACACCGGTATAATATTCCTGCAGCCTTCGCTCCTCCCGTCCGAGTATCGCCAGACGGGAGACATTTATCCAGGGATTCAGGACCGGGGCCAGTCGGGAAAGCCAATCCTTCCCTCGGACCAAACCCTGCTCCCTTTCCCTCAGAACCCGGAGATAAGGCAAAAGTTGGTAGAGGTGTCCGGTATAAAGA
>NZ_WFVX01000160.1:0-9009 GCF_015491435.1 Thermosulfurimonas sp. | reverse complement strand
GGGAAGTCGGGGATCGGGGTTTACCGGAAGATAGGCCGAAAAGTACATTCGGGAAAGGAGCCCGTTGCGGTAGAGGTTTTGGGCCAGGCGCAGATAGTCGTAGTCCGTCTCCGGGCCGGCCCCGACGATTACCTGGGTGGTGAGGGAGGGAGTCTTTCCGGCCTCAAGGGCCGCCTCGCGGGCCCGGGCCAGGGCCGAGATGAGCCGGCGTTTCTCCTTCCCCGGGGCCAGTCTTTTTAAGGTCTTTTCCCGGGCGAACTCCAGATTGGCGCTTACCCGCGTGGCAAGCCTCACCGCCTCGCGCACCTGCTCCGGGGCCGCCCCGGGAAGGATCTTCAGGTGAAGATAGCCGCAAAAGCCGGATTTTCTTAGGAGCCTGGCCGCCGCAAGGAGGCGCTCCATGGTCCCTTCGGCCGAGCCCTCCACCGCGGAACTCAAAAACACCCCCTTAATAAGCCCCCGGCGGAAGAGCTCAAGGGCCACCTCCGAAAGCTCCCGGGGCTCAAAAGCGGCCCGCGGGATCTCGTTTTCCGCCCGATTCACGCAGTAGGCGCAGCGATGGCGACACCGGTTGGTGAAAAGGACCTTAAGGAGGGGAAGCCTCCTTCCGGATGCGGTCTGCGCCAGATAGATCCCGGGAAGACGCCTTCGCCCCTCAAGGGTTAACGGAGCCTCGGGGGATAGCCCCGTCCCGGTGCAGGAGTGATCATAGCTTGCCGCAGCCCCGAGAATCTCAAGCTTCTCCCAGGGGTTCATACTTCCTTACGGGAAAGTCTTTTATAAACCTCCTCGTCGTTTCGTTTTCCTACCAGGACTATCCGTAGTTCGTCTCCCTCAGGGTAGTAGATTATGCGATACTCTCCCACATCCACCCTGAGATAAGGGTATCCTCGGAGATGGCGGGCGTCAGAGGGGTGCGGATTTTCGCAGAGAGAAAGGATCTTTTTCACCACCTGACGAAATTGCTTGGGAGGAAGCTTTTCCAGAAAGTCGCGGGTCCTCCGGGAGATGAGCAGTTTAAACATCTTTCATCTTTTCAAGGATGAACCTCAGGGACTCCTCCTGAGAGAGGAATCCCTCTTTTTCCGCCTCCCGGGCCATCTCTGCCCACACCCGATCCTCTATTTCCCGCATCCGCTGGTACTCCTCCCAGGAGATAAGAACCGCAGCCGGTTTCCCAGACTTGCTAATGACCACCGGTTCCCTGCGGGCAAGGTCCAGATATTTTCCCAGCCGATTCTTTACCTCCGAGGCCTTGACTTCCATTGGACACCTCTTTTAGCTTTTTTAGCTATTTTAGCTGAAAAGTGATTAACCCTGCAAGAGGGCCTCTTCCACCCTCTCGGCGAGTTTCTCCGGCGGGGCGATGGTCTCAAGGCGAAGGAGGTTTTTGGCGGGGATCTCCTCCGGGGGCTCAAAGCGCTCCTTCTGGGAAAGATAGATCTCCCACCGGCCATCCGAAGGCTCCTCTTCCTTCTGCGCCCGTAAAATAAGCCTTTCCCTTATCACCTCCTCCGGGGCCTCACAGAGGATGAAAAGCACCCTGGCGGAAAGCCTTTCCGCAAGACTTAGCACCGCCTCGCGGTGTTTCCTTGCCCGGTAGGTGGCATCGAGCACCACGTCGCGGCCGGCGGAAAGCTCCTTTTCCGCCCGCTTTAAAAGTTCCTCGTAGGTCCGCTCGGTCATTTCCGGGGCGTAAAGCCCGGACTCAAAGGGCTCAAAACGGTGTTCCCCAGGCGGAATCCCGGCCAGCTCCTTGCGCACCACATCGGAGTTGAAATATGCGGCGAGCAGCCGTTCGGAAAGGGTCCGGGAAAGCACGCTCTTTCCGGTTCCCGAAAGCCCGAAGACCACGAGAAGAAACGGCCTTCCCCCGGCGTAAGCGTAGGCCAGGTCGAAATATCGCCGGGCCGAAGCGAGGGCCTTCGCACGGGCCTCCTCCGAAAGGCCCGGATCCTCGGAGGTGAAACAGCCGATCTTTCCCCGCACGTAGGCCCGGTAGCACTTGTAAAAATCCAGGATCTCGTAAAGGCCCCGGTCGCCGGAAAGCTCCACGTAGCGCTCAATGAAAAGGCGCGAGAGATGCGGAAGGCCGTGAAAGTCAAGGTCCATGGCCATGAAGGCGAGATCCTGGGCCACATCCCCGCAGCGGAAGCGCTCGTTAAATTCTATGCAGTCAAAGACATAGACCTCGCGAAGATCGTCAAAGCAGACATTGGCGGAATAAAGGTCCCCGTGGCCGTCGCGGATGAAGCCCTCGCGGATGCGCCGGGAAAAAAGCTCCTTCCTTTCCTCCATAAAGCGGCGCGACCAGGAAACGATGTACTCATAGCGCGGGCGACTTAAGGCCCGGCCCACGAAGGCCCGGGTCTGTTCAAAATTTTCCTCCACATTGAAGCGCACGGTCTCAAGGCTTCCGTAGCGGTTAACCTCCGGGCCGGTTTCGGCCTCCCGGAAGAAGGGGACCAGTTTCTGCACCAGAAGCTCTATATGTTCGGGGGTAAGCCGTCCCTCCCGGATGAGACGCCCCATCATCCCTTCCTCGGGAAGGCGCCTCATCTTGACCGCCCAGTCCGCAACCTCGCCCTCGGCCTCAAACTTAAGCCCCGCAGGAGTCCTCACCACCGGGACCACCCCCAGATAGATTTTCGGACAGAGCCTCCGGTTTAGGGCCACCTCGCGCTCGCAGAAGTGCCGCCGCTTCTCCAGGGTGGTAAAATCAAGGAAGCCGAAGTTCACCGGTTTTTTTATCTTATAGACCAGATCTCCGGCGAGAAAGACCCAGGAGATGTGGGTCTGGCGCAGTTCAACCCTTTCCGGCCGATGGGGATAGGCCTCGGGACGAAGAAGGTCCTTTATCTCCAGCATCGTTTAGGGATATACCACGATTTTTTTCTTTTTCGAAGCCCGATTTATGAGGTATAATGTTTTCAAAATTTTCTAAGAGGGGGTCCAATGACTTTTTCTTTTCCCTTACTTTTAATTCTGGCCGTGCTTTTTCTGGCCTCGGCTCTGAGGGTGCTTAAGGAATACGAGCGGGCGGTGGTCTTCCGCCTGGGGCGTTTCATCGGGGTCAAGGGCCCGGGGCTCATCATTCTCATTCCGGTGATCGACAAGATGGTAAAGGTGGACCTCCGGGTGGTCACCCTGGATGTCCCCACCCAGGAGGTCATCACCCGGGACAATGTGTCGGTTAAGGTAAACGCCGTGGTCTATTTCCGGGTGATTGAACCGGAGAAGGCGGTGATCCAGGTGGAGGACTACTTTTATGCCACAAGCCAGCTCGCCCAGACCACGCTCCGGAGCATCTGCGGGCAGGCGGAACTGGACGAGATCCTTGCCGAGCGGGAAAAACTCAGCATGAAGATCCAGCAGATCCTCGATGCGGATACCGATCCCTGGGGGATCAAGGTCTCCAAGGTGGAGATCAAGGAGATAGACCTTCCGGAGGAGATGAAGCGGGCCATGGCCCGGCAGGCCGAGGCCGAGCGTGAACGACGGGCGAAGATCATAAACGCCGAAGGCGAGTACCAGGCGGCAAAGACCCTTTCCGAGGCCGCGCGGATTATGGCCGAAAGCCCGGCCGCGATCCAGCTCCGTTTCCTTCAGACCCTGCGGGAGGTGGCGGCGGAGAACAACTCCACCCTGGTCTTTCCGCTTCCCCTGGACCTTATCCGTCCTTTCCTGGAGAAGCTTACCAAGGAGGCGGAAAAGGCATGATAAGGGTGGAGATTCCCGGCTTTGGCCCGGTGGAAATCGCCCATTTAGTCTCGGACTTTACCGGGACCCTTTCCGTTGACGGACGCCTGGTGGAGGGGGTGCGGGAGAGGCTCCTTTCCCTTTCCGAGCGGCTCACCATCCACATCCTCACCGCCGATACCTTCGGCACCGCCGAACGCGAGCTTTCCGGGATCCCCTGCCGGTTCCACCGTTTAAGCGGGGAAAATCACGATCACCAGAAGGAGGCTTATGTGCGCAAGCTTGGCCCGGAGCAGGTGATGGCCTTAGGAAACGGCCTTAACGATCGGCTCATGCTCCGGGCCGCCCGGGTGGGGGTGGCGGTGATGCTTCCCGAGGGGGTGGCGGTTGAGGCCTTACTTTCCGCGGACATCCTGGTGCGCTCCCCGGTTGAGGCCCTGGATCTTCTACTCGAGCCCCGGCGCCTTAAGGCCACCCTGAGGTTTTAAAGAAAATAAATCGCCTCCACCGGAATGAGCCCCCGGGCTGAATTTCCGATAAAAAGGCGTCCTGTGAGGAGATCGGAAAGGGTTATTTCGCGCTCTTCGGCCTGGCCGGTCTCCAGAAGTTCCTCCCGAAGGATCCCGGGAAGAAGCCCTAAGGTTTTCGGAGGAGTATAGAGTTTCCCGTTTATTTCCAGGAACACATTGGTGATGGTGCCCTCGGTGAGGCGGCCGGCCTCATCATAAAAGACGATCTCTGAGAGCCCCAGGGCTTGAGCCCTCTTACGCGCGGCTTCATACCAGGGGCGGTGGGTGGTCTTATAAAGAAGAAAATCAAGATCCGGGGAAAAATCGCGCCGCATAAGCCCCACCTTGACCGGCTGAGGAAACTCGGTAAGAGGGCCAGCCTCAACCGAAACCTCACCCCATTCTGAAAGGAGGATCCTTACCCTGGCCTTCTCCGGAAGTCCGGACGAAAGCTCTTTAAGCCTTTCCCGAATTCGCGTCTCCGGAAAAGGAAGCACAAAATGGGCCGCGGAGCGTTTGAGGCGTCTGAGGTGTCTTTCAAGCCTTGCCAATTTTCCCTTCTCCAAGCGCAGGGTTTCCACCAGGGAAAATTCCGGGGGCTCCTCGGTCAAAAACCGGGCCTTGAGCAAGCACTCCCGCCACTCCTCGCCCGGGTCGCTATCCCAGACCACCCCGGAGCCGATCCCAAACTCCCCGCCCTCCTCGTGAAGCACCACCGTGCGGATGGCCACATTGAAAAGGAAGTCACCGGAGGGGGCGATCCAGCCCACGGCCCCGGTATAGACCCCCCGGGGCTCGGGCTCAAGCTCGGCGATGATCTCCATGGTGCGAATCTTGGGGGCCCCGGTCACCGAGCCGCAGGGAAAAAGGGCCCTAAAGATCTCGTAAAGCCCGGTATCTTTCCGGAGGGTTCCGCTTACCGTGGAGATCATCTGGTGCACGGTGCGGTAGCGCTCCACCTTGAAAAGCTCGGGCACAAAGACCGAGCCCGGCTCGCACACCCGCCCGAGGTCGTTCCGGATGAGATCCACGATCATCACGTTTTCCGCCCGGCTCTTCGGATCCTCGGTGAGAAAGCGCGCCAGGGCCTCGTCTTCTTCGGGGAGGGCCCTGCGGGGGGCGGTCCCCTTCATGGGGGAGCTCGTAAGCGAAAGGCCGCGTCTTTCAAGGAAAAGTTCCGGGGAAAGGCTCACCACGGAGAAGTCTTCGGCCTCAAGCAGGGCGGCGTAGCGCACCCGCTGTTTGCGAAGGAGGCGCAAGAAGAGGTCCTTCGGGCGGCCGGAGAAGTCAAAGCGGTACTTAAGGGTGTAGTTCACCTGATAGGTGTCGCCGGAGGCGATGTAGTCCTTGATCCTTAAGATGGCCCGGCGGTAGGCCTCTTCGGTAAGGGTAAGGCCGAGGTTTTCGATTTTTACCGGGCGAATCTCAGGGGCCCCGGTTAAGCGAAAGGGCTCGGGAGGATCAAAGATCCCGAACCAGGCCAGAGGCACCCCCTGCGGGCGCCTTTTGCGGAAGGGGAAAAGCCTTTTCTCAAGGAAGTAGCCGAACTCGTAGGTAAAAAATCCCGCGGCAAAGAACCCCCGGGAGAGGGCCTCCTCCAGCCGCCGGAAGAATTCCCCCGGGTCTCCTCCGGAAAAGACCAGAATCTCTTTGGGAGCAGAAAAGAGGTAGCTTTTCCCCTGGGAATCGTAGGCGTTTAACCAGAGAAACCGCACCATCGAGAATGGCTTTTACCCTCTTTGTGAAGGGAATACAAGAGTCGGGGTATAATTGTAAAAGGGGATGGGTACCTGTCTTCATTGCGGAAAGAGTTCCCCGGTGATTTCGGCGCGAATCGGGTTCTGTGTCTCCTGCATCCGGGAGCATCCCGGGGAGGTTCTTCCCTGTATAGATAAGGTGCACCGGGAAAGTCGTCGGGTCTTCGGGCTTCCGGAGGTTCCTCCCCGGGCCGAAAAAGGGCTTCCCTGTAATCTGTGTTTGCATCGCTGTCGTATTCCGGAGGGCGAGAGGGGATATTGTGGAGTCTGGCGGAATGAGAGAGGGCGTCTCCGGGGGCCCGGGGTGGAGGTGGCCCGGGTCTCCTGGTATCTGGATCCCCTTCCCACCAACTGTGTGGCCGATTTCGTGTGTGCCGGAGGGCAGGGAGCCGGTTTTCCCCGCTGGGCCTACCGTCCGGGTCCGGAGTACGGTTATTTTAATCTGGCGGTGTTTTACGAGGCCTGCAATTTCAACTGCCTTTATTGCCAGAACTGGCATTTTCGGCGGGGCGGACGGAAGCGGTCGAGTGAGGAGATGCTGGCCGATCTTCGGCCGGAGGTCTCCTGCGTGTGTTATTTCGGGGGAGATCCCGGCCCCCAGGCCCCGCACGCTCTTTCTTTCTCCCGGCGAGCGATAAGAGAGGCCCGGGGACGCATCCTTCGCATCTGCTGGGAGACCAACGGGGGAGAGAATCCCAGGATCCTGCGCCAGATGATGGAGCTTTCGCTGGCCACCGGTGGCACTCTCAAGGTGGACCTCAAGGCCTGGAGTTCGGCGGTACACCGGGCGCTGTGCGGGGTCTCCAACCAGGCGGTGCTCGAAAACTTCCGGCTCCTTTCCGCCATGCTTGCGGCCCGGCCCGAGCCCCCGCCGCTCGTGGCCTCCACCCTCCTGGTTCCCGGTTATGTGGACGAGGAGGAACTTCGGGGGCTGGCCCGGTTTCTAGCGGAGCTGAACCCGGAGATTCCGTGGTCGCTTCTGGCCTTTCATCCGGATTTTTGGCTCACTGATCTTCCCACCACCTCGCGCGATCATGCTGCTCTGGCCCTTGAGATTGCCCGCTCCGCGGGGCTTAAGCGGGTCCATCTGGGGAATCGCCATCTCCTCAGTGAGGCCTATACGGTATAATATGGTTAATATGCCGAAAAAGAATCCTATAGATGAGTTTGTGGAAGAACTAAAGGGTCAAAATACCAGTACTTCCAAGTTGGAATTAAAACCACCCCGTCCACCAAAAGAGAAAAACCACAGTACGGCCAATCTTGGTTTCGAAGCCAGGCTCTGGGAGGCGGCCAATGCCCTGCGGGGAAGCATGGATGCCGCCGAGTATAAACACGTGGTGTTGGGATTGATCTTTCTTAAGTACATTTCGGACGCTTTTGAAGAACATCGCCAACGACTGGAACAGGAACCTTATGCCGATCCTGAAGATCCCGACGAGTATAGGGCGGCCAATGTCTTCTGGGTACCTTCTCCCGCCCGCTGGGAGCGTCTCAAGCAAAATGCCCGTCGGCCGGAGATCGGAAGAATCGTGGACGAGGCCATGGAGGCCTTAGAGCGTGAAAACCCTTCCCTTAAAGGGGTGCTTCCTAAAGATTATGCCCGCCCGGCCCTGGACAAACAGCGCCTGGGCCAACTCATAGATCTGATTACGAATATCCGGTTAGAGGGCAAAGAAGCCCGCTCCAAGGATGTTCTGGGGCGGGTTTACGAATATTTTCTGGGCCAATTTGCCAGTGCCGAAGGCCGCAAAGGGGGTGAATTTTACACTCCGGCTTCGGTGGTAAAGCTTCTGGTCGAGATGCTTGAGCCCTTTGAGGGCCGGGTTTACGACCCTTGCTGTGGCTCTGGCGGCATGTTTGTGCAGTCGGTTCGCTTCGTGGAAGCTCACGCCACCGGCAACGGTAACGGTGGCCGGGCCAGGGCTCGGATCAGCATCTACGGCCAGGAACTCAATTACACCACCTGGCGTCTCTGCAAAATGAACCTCGCCATCCGCGGCATAGAAGGAAAAATTGAGCAGGGTGATACATTCTTGAACGACCGTTTCCCGGATCTCAAAGCCGATTACATCCTGGCCAATCCTCCTTTCAATATGAAAAACTGGGGTGCAGAACAACTTCGCCACGACAAACGCTGGAAATATGGGCTTCCGCCGGCGAGAAACGCCAACTTTGCCTGGCTACAGCACATGATCCATCACCTCTCGCCGGTGGGTTACGCAGGGGTGGTGCTCGCCAACGGCTCGCTATCTTCCAATCAGTCAAACGAAGGGGAGATTCGTAAGAATATCGTGGAAGCCGACTTAGTGGACTGCATCGTGGCCCTGCCTGATAAACTTTTTTACACCACCCAGATCCCGGCCTGTCTGTGGTTTCTGGCCAGGGACAAGAGCGGCTTTTGTAAAAGCGTAAGCCTGGAAGAGATCCGTAAACACGACTACGTGCTCACGCCCGGACGGTATGTAGGCGTCCCGCAGCAGGAAGAAGACGACGAGCCCTTCGAGGAAAAGATGGTCCGCCTGGTGGCGGAGCTTGAAACTCAATTTACCGAAGGCGCAAAACTTGAGGAGGCCATTAGACGTAATTTAAGGGAGCTTGGGTTTTATGGTAACTAAAGTTAAAGAGTCTGAAAAACTTGTGCTTCCCAAGAATTATGAAGAAGTTTTATCTAGGCTTAAGGAACGCATTCGAAGATCCCAGATAAAGGCTGCTCTGGCAGCTAATCAGGAACTTATCCGTCTTTATTGGGACTTTGGTAAAGAAATTGTGCGGTTACAAGAACGATATGGATGGGGAGCGGGAATTATTGAACATCTGGCCAAAGACATTCAAAGGTCTTTTCCAGGGATAAAAGGTTTCTCTCCGAGTAACATTTGGAGAATGAGGCGTTTTTATATGACCTATACGGAGGATATAGAAAATCTTGCACAAGCCGCACGAGAATTTGGAGATCGAAATCTTGCACAAGTTGTGCGAGAATTGCAGGAAGGTAGGGTGCCAGAAATAGTGGCTTCTATTCCATGGGGACATAATGTCGTGCT
>NZ_WFVX01000159.1:0-2786 GCF_015491435.1 Thermosulfurimonas sp. | reverse complement strand
TCATCAGACCGGGGAGAGGGACGAGGCCTGGGTACAGGAGGCCTACCGGAAAAGGGGGCTTGCGGTGCGGGTGAAGGCTTTTATTCGGGATATGGCCTGGGCCTATGCCCAGGCGGATCTGGTGATTTCCCGGGCCGGGGCCACCACCGTGGCCGAGATCTGCGCCCTGGGTAAACCGGCTGTCTTTATCCCCTTTCCTTACGCCACTCACGGACATCAGGAAAAGAACGCCCGGGTGGTGGTGGAAGCCGGAGGGGCCCTTCTCTTTCGCGAGGGAGAGATTACCCCGGAGAAACTGGCCGAGGAGGTTTCCGCCCTGCTTTCGGACCCGGACCGATTGGCTTCCATGGGGCAGAGGGCCCGGGCCCTCTTTCGGCCCGGGGCGGCGGAGACCATTGTCCGAGAAATGGAGGTCTTAACCCATGTTTAAGGATCGAACCTTCCATCTTATAGGTGTGGGTGGGGTGGGAATGAGCGGTCTGGCTCGGTTGCTCAAGGCCCTGGGGGCCAGGGTTTCGGGCTGTGACCTGAGACGCACCGCCACCACCGAGGCCCTGGTTCGCGAGGGGATAGAGGTCTTTTACGGCCATCACCCCTCCCATCTGGAGGGTTGCGAGGTGGTGGTCTATTCCTCGGCCATTTCGCCTCACCATCCCGAACTCGAAGCCGCCCGCCGGCACGGGATCCCGGTGCTTCCCCGGGCGGAGATGCTGGCCGAGATCATGGCCTCCCATCCCAAAAGTATCGCCGTGGCCGGCTCCCACGGCAAAACCACCACCGCCTCCATGATCGCGGCGGTGCTCTCCGGAGCGGGGCTCGATCCCACCGTGGCCGTGGGGGGAAGGGTGAACAACCTGGGGGTGAATGCCTGTCTGGGAAAGGGCGAGTATCTGGTAGCTGAAACCGACGAAAGCGACGGGTCCTTTCTTATGTTGCGCCCTTACATAGCGGTGATAACCAACATAGATCGCGAACATCTGGACTTTTACGCCGATTTCGAGGCCATCAAGAGGGCCTTCCTTCGGTTTACCCACCGGGTATCTCCGGAGGGGGCCCTGGTGCTCTGTGCGGATGATCCCGGGATCCGAGAGATCCTCCCCGGGGTTTCCGGAAGGTTTTTGACCTATGGTTTCACCTCCGAGGCCGAACTCCGGGGCGAGGTCATCTCCCGGGAGGCCTTTCCCCGGGTAAGGGTGAATTTCCGGGGTCGTCTCCTGGGCGACTTTCGGCTTCCGGTCCCCGGGCTTCACAACGCGGAGAATGCCCTGGCCGCCATCGGGGTGGGACTATTCCTGGGACTTACCTTTGAGGATATCCTTAAGGGACTATCCAGTTTTCGGGGCGTGGGGAGGAGGCTGGAGTTCAAGGGCGAGGTTTATGATGTACCGGTCTTTGACGACTATGCCCACCATCCCCGGGAACTGCGGGCCACCCTGCGCACCCTGAGGGAGCTTTTCCCGGAGCGCCGCATCCTGGCGGTATTCCAGCCCCACCGTTACACCCGCACCCGCGCCCTCTGGCGAGAATTCGTACAGGTGCTGTGTGAGCCCGATATCCTTTTTCTTACCGAGATCTATCCGGCCTCCGAAAGGCCGCTTCCCGGGGTAACCGGAGAGAGTTTTTATCGGGCGGTAAAACGTATTCGCGGAGCCAGGCCCACCCTTTATGCCCCCGATCTGGAGGCGGTGCGGGCTCAGGTGGAGTTCTTCCTCTCCCCCGGGGATCTGGTGATTACTCTGGGGGCCGGGGATGTGTATCGGGTGGGAGAGGATCTGCTCCGGGAAACCAGGATGGTGCAGGTAGCCTGAGATGCGGACTCTGGCCGAAGACTTGCGCAGCATGGGGCTGACCACCAAAGAAGGAGTGAGCCTGCGGCGTTATACCACCGTGCGCACCGGGGGAAGAGCCGCCCTGATGGTCTTTCCGCGGACCCTGGGCGAACTGGAAAAACTCTGGCTTTACCTTCAGCGTCGCGGGGTCCCCTATTTCCTTCTGGCCGGGGGCAGCAAGGTCCTTTTCCCGGATGAAGGGTTTTCCGGGGTGGTGATCAATCTTCGTCATCTCTCCGGTTTTCGGGAACTCTCTCCCGGACGCCTGGAGGTGCTCTGCGGAACCCCGGTGGCGGCGCTCATAGCTTACGGACTAAAGAGAGGTTTCCGGGGCTTCGAGTTTCTGGCCGGCGTGCCGGCCACCCTGGGCGGTGCCATCCGCATGAATGCCGGGGCCTTCGGGCAGACCACCGGAACCCTGGTGGAGGAGGTCTGGTTCCTCGACTCCCGGGGGCTCCGAAAGGTGGAGCGCACCGGGCTCTCCTTCCGTTACCGCCGGCTGGTCCCCGAGGGCCTGGTGGCCAAGGCGGTGGTGCGTCTCCTTCCGGCTTCCCCCCCGGAGGTGCGGGAGAGGGTGAAGGCCTTAATCCGGGAGCGCCGGTGCAAACAACCCCTGGGGCAGCCTTCCTTCGGCAGTGCCTTTCTCAATCCGGATACCGGGCCCCCGGCGGGCTGGCTCATCGAAAGGGTCGGGCTCAAAGGCAAAAGGCGGGGGGGAGCCCGGATAAGTCCCCGGCACGCCAATTTCATTGTCAACGAGGGAGGGGCGCGCAGTCAGGATATCCTGGATTTGATGGAGGAGGCCCGGGAGAGGGTCTTTCACCGCTTCGGAATCCTGCTTCAGACGGAGGTCAGGGTTGTTCGGGCGTAGGAGGGGCTGGCTTAAACTTGTTGCGGGGATATTGGGTCTGGGGGTCTTTTTCCTGGGGGGCTGGCTTTTTCTGCACCGGGTGAATC
>NZ_WFVX01000158.1:0-4789 GCF_015491435.1 Thermosulfurimonas sp. | reverse complement strand
CGGGGAGCCCGAGGTTCACCGTCCGGATCGGGTGCTTTTCCTTCCCGAGGGTCCGCTGGTCCTGGAATATAAGCTTCACCGGCCGGAGGCGCCGGACGAACACGAAAGACAGGTAAGGGAGTATCTCTCCGGGCTTTCCCTGATTCTCAAACGACCGGTTCGGGGCTATCTGGTCTATCTTGAGCCCCCGGAGGTGAGGGAGGTGCGTCCCTGATGTCCGGGAAGGCCTGGATCATACCCCCCCAGGCGGGTTTTCTCCCCACCCTCACCCGGGAAATCCTCCGCCGACACCGGGAGGATCTTCCCCGGGTCACGGTGATCTTTCCTACCCGCCGGGCGGCCCATTTCTTTCGTTATTACCTGAGCCGGCACCTGCGGGGTTCCTTTTTCCTGCCCCGGATCTACGCCTTTTCCGACTGGGTGAACGAGCTTTCCGTGCGCCTGGATCCCCGGCCGATCGTCCCCCCGGCGGAAAGGGCCTGGTGGCTCTACCGGATCGTTTCCGGCCGACCGGGGTTCGAGCAGGTCACGGAGAGCTTCGACCGGTTTCTTCCTTGGGGGCTTAAGTTTTCCGAGGTTCTGGAGGAATTCGAGCGGGAGGCCGTGCCCCTTAAGGATCTTCTGGAGCCCCCGGAGGACCTCCCCCCGCACGGCCGGGCCTTTCTTGCCGCCCTTTCGGAGATCGGAAGGGACTTTCGGGAGATCCTTTCCGGTGCAGGGGTCACCACACCTGCGGCCCGGCTGAGGCTCCTTTCCGAAAGGCTTCCGGAGGTCTTTTCCCCGGAGGGTCCGGTGTATCTGTGCGGTTTTGCCGCCCTCTCCCGGGCCGAAAGACTCCTTTTCCGGCAACTTCTAGAACTGGGAGCGGAGGTCTTCCTGGAGATGGATCCCGGGTGCCGGGCTCCGGATTTTCTGGCCGAGGTTCTGAGGGATCTGAAACTCTCCCCGGAGATCCTCTCCCGCCCCCGTTCCCGAAGACCCCGGCTGCGCTTCTTTGCCGCTGCCGATGTACATCAGGAGGTGCGGGAGGCCGCCCGGCTCCTTCCCTCCAACCCCGAGACCCCGGACGAGGTCCTGATCCTTTTGCCCGTAGCCGGACATCTCCTTCCCCTGCTTTACGCCCTCCCCGAGGACCTTCCGGTGAACATTACCCTGGGGTTCCCGGTGAAACGTTCCCTTCCGGCCACCTTCCTCCTTCTCCTCTTCGAGCTTTACGAGAAGCGTCTCGCGGAGCGTTATCCGGTGCTTACCTATCTTTCTTTGCTCAAACATCCCTATGCCCGGGGGGTTCTGGGCCCCTGGGCGGCAGAACTTCATGCCTTCGAGACCCGACTCCGGGCCCACGGAAGCCCCTACCTGAGCCTTTCCGAGATCGAGGATCTGGCCGGGGGAGTGGATCCCCTGCGACGTTTTCACCGGGAATTTCTGACGGCCTTTTACGGAGTGAAGACCCCCCGGGACTTCGCTCGGGTGCTCAAGGAGGTCCTGCACCGGGTCCTTGAGCCCCACCGGGAAAGACTCCGTGAAGCCCGGGAGAACCGTGAGATCCTGGCCCGACACTTCCTCTATGCCTTTGAGTCCGAGATCCTCCCGGTCTTCGAGAGCTCATCTTTTTCCGGGGAACCCATACCCCTGGAGGGGCTCTTTCGTATGTTCCGGGAATTGCTCCAGACCGTTTCGGCCCCCTTCGAGGGGGATCCCCTATGCGGGGTCCAGGTCATGGGGCTGCTCGAGACCCGGCTCCTCTCCTTCCGGAAGGTGATCGTGCTCGATGCCAACGAGGGGGCCCTTCCCTCGCCGGAGGAGATCAATCCGCTCCTTCCCGAGGGGTTGCGTCCGGCCCTCTCCCTTCCCCGGCGCTCGCGCCAGGAGGCCCTGGAACGGTATTATTTCGACCGGTTGATAGCTTCCGCCAAAGAGGTGGAGATTTTTTATCTTTCGGTAACCGAATCCTCCTCGCGTCTTCCCCCCCGGGTGCGGAGCCGTTATGTGGAGGCCCTCCTTTGGGCGGAGGAAAAAAGGAAAGGTAAACTCTTTACCCCGGAGAAAGGGGCGGTGCAGCATCTGCGGTTATCCCTCACGGCTCCGGAACCCTTTCCGGGTATCCCCCGGGGAGAGGCCGAACGCAGGGAGGTGGAAAGACTCCTTTCCGGGGAGATAAGCGCCACCCTGCTGGAGACCTATCTGGATTGTCCGGCCCGTTTCTATTTTCGCTATCTCCTGGGACTCAAACCTCCGGAACGCCTCACCGAATACGACGCCACCGCCCTGGGAACCCTCATTCACGCCGTGCTCGAGGATTACTTCCGTCCCTACCTGGGCAGGGAATATCTGCCCCGGGAACATAATGATCCCTCCCGTTTGTTGGCCCTGTTTCGGGAGCGTTTCGAGAGGGACGGTCTCTCCCGTCAGCTCGGCCCGGAACGGCGGTTTTTCGTGGAAAAGACCGCGGAATTCCGGCTGCGACGTTATCTCCAGAGCCTGGAGGTCCTTCCCCCTTTTCGTATTCTTTCCCTGGAGGAAGAGGAACGGCGCGAACATCCGGGGCTGGGACTGCGCTTTCGGGGGAAACTCGACCGGGTGGATGAGTTCGAAACCGGTCGGGTGGTGCTGGATTATAAGACCGGAGCCGGAGTGCGTTCCCTGGGGCTAAGACGCCTGCGGGAGATCCTGGAGGAGGCCAGGAATATTCCCCGGGTTGAACCCACCCTGGAGGGGCTTCGCTTCCTGCGCGACCGATTGCCGGATCTTCAGCTCCTTCTTTACCTCTTTCTGCGACCCGAGGCCGGCGAGGCGGTTTATGTTCAGCTGGCAAGCGGCAAAGGGCGCGAGATCTTTAAGCCCCTTTTTTACCGTCCCCCCTTCAGCCCGCGTTCCGGGGATTTCCTGCGCGAGGAGGAGATTGAACGTCTCCGGGAACGGGTCTTTCCCGCGCTTCTGGAGCGCCTGATCGACCACCTGCTCGCGGCGCCTTACTTTTTTATTCCGGAAAAACCCCCGGGCTGTCGGTGGTGCGATTATCTATATGCCTGCCCGGGAAGAAAGCGGACCTAGACGTAAAAGCCCCGGCGAAGCTTTTCGGCCTCCACCCCGAAAAAGATCGCGGCCTCGGAAAGCCCCTGCCGCAGGGGGCCCTCGGGGATCTCCCGCAGCAGGGATTCTAGCACCCGGGCCCGTTCCTCAAGGATATCGGCCAGGGTCTCGGCCTGGGCCCGGGAGGAAGGGTCCTGCGCGAACCTCTCCAGCAGGGGAAGGACCTCCTCCACCAGGTCCAGGGCCTGGCTAAGGGAGGGATCGGAACCTTTATTCGCGGAGAGGGCCTCCCGTAGATAACTCTCAAACCCCTTCTCCACTTTTCCGGTCTTTTTCTCGGGGGTAAAATCTGGAGACAAACGCGGGTCCCAGAAGATTTTCATGCCGGACCTCCTATTTCTTATCCTAAATAACTTTTCGGAAGGAGACAAGAAAACATGAGAGTACGCCTCCTGATCCTTCTGCTGGGGCTCTTCATGCTTTCGGGCTGCGGGGCGGCCCTGGTCGCCGGCGGGGCCACCGCGGGCTACAAGGTGGCCACCGATCCACGCTCCGTAGGCACCCAGACCGACGACGCCACCCTTACCGCCAAGGTAAAGCTGGCGCTGCTCAAGGACCCGGTAACCAAGGCCCGGAAGATCGATGTGGACACGGTAAACGGGGTGGTGACTTTGACCGGGATGGTGGAAACCGAGGCGGAACGCCGCCGGGCCGAGGAGGTGGCGCGCAGGGTAGCCGGGGTGCGGGCGGTGCGGAACAACCTTATGGTGGGGCACCGCAGTTTCGGGCGCAGCCTGGACGACAAACTCCTTACCGCCCGGATCAAGGCCAAACTCATCGCCGAGCCCGGGATCCGCTCCCTCTCCATCGATGTGGACACGGTAAACGGGGTGGTGACCTTAACCGGAGTGGTCAAAAGCGAGGAGCAGCGCCGGCGGGTGCTCGAGATCGTGCGCACCACCAAAGGGGTAAAACGGGTGGTGGACAATCTCACGGTTGAGCCCTGACCATGGAGGCCTATCCCGAAAGGTTTGACGTCATCGTCATCGGGGCCGGGCACGCCGGGATAGAGGCCGCCCTTGCCGCCTCGCGCCTGGGCTGTCGCGTCCTGGTCTTGACTGTGAATCTCGAGCGCATCGGGGCCATGAGCTGCAACCCGGCCATAGGGGGGCTGGCCAAGGGGCATCTGGTCAAGGAGATCGACGCCCTGGGGGGCGAGATGGCCCGGGCGGCAGACGAGTGCGGGATCCAGTTCCGGAGGCTCAACACCCGCAAGGGGCCGGCGGTGCGGGCCACCCGGGCCCAGGCCGACCGCATGCGCTACCAGGCCCGGATGTACCGGGTGCTTACCCGGGCCCCGCGGGTCACGGTGAAACAGGCCATGGTCTCCCGCATCCTCACGCGCGAGCGGCGGGTCTATGGCGTTGAGACCCGGGTGGGGGAGGTCTATTACGGAAAGGCGGTGGTGGTGACCACCGGGACCTTCCTGC
Source organism: Thermosulfurimonas sp. (assembly GCF_015491435.1). Taxonomy (NCBI): domain Bacteria; kingdom Pseudomonadati; phylum Thermodesulfobacteriota; class Thermodesulfobacteria; order Thermodesulfobacteriales; family Thermodesulfobacteriaceae; genus Thermosulfurimonas; species Thermosulfurimonas sp. The sequence goes on along the minus strand of NZ_WFVX01000158.1, from coordinate 266 downwards.
GCGGGCTCATCCACATCGGGCTCGAACACTTTGCCGCCGGCCGCATGGGAGATCCGCCTTCAAACCGCCTTTCTCAATGTTTGCGAGAGCTTGGCTTTGAGATGGGCCGGCTTAAGACCGGAACCTGCCCCCGCCTTGACGGCCGCACCATAGACTATTCCCGGCTCGAGGTCCAGTGGGGCGACGATCCCCCGCCGCTTTTCTCCTTCCGCAACAAAGGAAAACGCCCTCCGCTACCCCAGGTCCCCTGTTTCATCACCTATACC
>NZ_WFVX01000157.1:0-4485 GCF_015491435.1 Thermosulfurimonas sp. | reverse complement strand
TTAGACAAGAAAAATCTTTGCCTCAGAAACGGGCCACGGTCTCGGTGGTGCTGCCCGCCGATTTCTATCGGGAGCTCAAGCTCCGGGCGGCGATGGAAGAAAAGTCCCTGAGTTCCTTTCTGGAGCAGCTTTTAAGGATCGGATTCGCCGAATATGAACGACGCAAGCTCGAGGGGCTTCCGCCCGAAACCTTAGAGGATTTTGTCGGCCTGGTGGAATACGAAGGGGACGCCTTTAAAGATGCAGAGGCCTTTTATGAAGAATGAACCCGTGCTTGCGGATACGAGTTTTCTGGTGGCTCTTCTCAACAAAAAAGATGTTCATCATCCCCGAGCTATAAAGCTCATGCAGATCCTGAAAAAAACCTCCCGAAAGGTCGTGATCACCGATGTGGTGGTGAATGAAACTCTCGGGGTTTTAAAGAGAAGACTCAAAGAAAAAAACGGGAGAGATTTCGGGGTCTTAGCCCGAAAAGTTTTACAACTCTGGGAAAAGGAGCGAGTATTTTTCTATTTGTATGTGTCTTCCTCCTGGGAAGAAATAACAAAACTCGTCCTTGAAAGCGATGGAGAACTCAATTTTCACGATGCCCTCCTCGTTGTGGGGGCCAGAAAGACGGGAATAGAGCATATCGCCACCTTTGATCAGGACTTCAAAGATTATCTCCGCCTCGTGGAGATCTGAAACGATCCTATGTTCCTTCAGGTAAAGGTGCGCACTGCGGATCCGGAGGAGGTTCTCGCCCGGGTGAGGAAGGCCGGGCTTCTTCCCCCACACCGGAAGTATCTTTCCGGAGAGGGGCTTCTCGTCCTGGGGTATCCGGCGGAAAACCCGGATGAGACCCTGCGGGGGCTTTCCCGGGTGTTCTCCTTTGAGGAGGTGGAGGAGACCGGGCTTTCAGAGACGCCGCTTCCCGCACCGGAGCGTTTCTCCGTGGGGCCGTTAAGGTTCTTTGTCCCGGTAGAAGCCGAGGCCCCGGCCCCCGGGGAGATCTACCTTCGTTCCACCCTTTCCTTCGGAAGCGGAAGGCATCCCACCACCAAGCTCTGTCTCCGGCTCCTTACGGAACTTTTTCCGGAGGTTGCACCCGAGGCGGTCTTTGATCTCGGCTGCGGAAGCGGGATCCTGGCCCTTGCCGCGGCAGGGCTCGGGGCGCAAAGGGTCCTGGCCGCGGACATTGATCCGCGAGCGGTACGCGAGGCCCGGCACAATGTGGAAAGAAACGGGCTTTCCGGAAGGATCCTTCTCATCCGGGGAAGCCTTGACTCCGCGGCGCTCGTCCGCTTTGACCTGGTGCTGGCCAACCTCACCATCGGAACCCTTTCCGCCCTTCTTCCGGAGATCCCGGGAGTACTCAGACCCGGAGGTGTGGCCATCGTATCGGGAATTTCTTCGGGACAACGCGAAGAAATCCTGTCGGTTGTGCCCCGGGCCGAAGTCCTCCGGGAGGTAACCGAGGAGGGCTGGCTGGCCCTAGCCCTGCGCTTCTAACCCCTGCCTTCCCCGGTAAAAGACCACAAGGGTAAAAAGGACCTTTCCGTGGGTGAGAAAGGCAAGAAGGGGAAAGAGGACCTCCGGGTGCCCGAGGACACAGAAGAGAAAGATGAGGAAGATCCGTTCGTCGCGTTTTCCGGGAAAGGCGTGAAGCACGGGAAAGGTGCGGTAGGCGTCGCGTCCGTAGGCCCCCTTGAAGCGCTCGGTGACATAGCTCACCATTACCGTGCCGAGAAGGGCCAAAAGGGCGAGAGCGAGCATTAATCCCCGGGGCTTTAGCGCAAGCACCAGGACGGAAAGAAAGACAAAATCCACATAACGGTCAAGGACCGAGTCAAGAAGCCCTCCGAAGCGGGTGCGGCTTAGGGTGGCCCGGGCGATCTCCCCGTCCACCCCGTCAAGGATGGAATGGACCTGATAGAGAATTCCTCCTAAGGGAAGGCTAAAGAAGGCCAGCACCGCGGAAAGGATCCCTAAGAGAAAGGAGAGGACCGTGGCCTGGTTGGGGGTGATGCGGCCGCAGAGGTAGGGGCTCAGGGCGGTGGAGAGCTTGCGGTTTAAGTGCCGGGAGATGAAACCGTCTCCGGCGCCCTTAACACTGGCCCGGATCAGGAGGCGTTCGGCCCGGCGGAGTTCCTCCGGGGTGTCAATGTCCGTCCAGAAGAGACCGGAGAGCTCGGTGGCCGGGATCCGGGCCGCGGCGGCGATCTCCGAAAGGCTCACCTCCTCTTTTTCCTCCACCAGGCGCTCGGCCACCGCAAAGATCTCCGGGGTGAGCACAAAAAATCCGGTATCAAGACCGTCGTATTCCGTAAGGCCCTTTCCCAGGGCCGCGATCCGTCCCTCCCGGACCTTAACCCGGGTGGCCTCCTCGTGATCCACGTAAAGGCCCCGGCGGTCAAAGATAAGGCCCTCCCCCGAGACCGCCTTTCGCACGAAGGCCTCCTCGTAGAGATGGTCGGACATGGTGAGGACGAAGGGCCCGGTTACCGCCTCCCGCGCACACCAAAGGGAATAGCCGTTTCCCCTCTCCGGATGGGGATTTTCCGTAAGACATACGCGAAATTCCGGATGTTTTTGAAGAAATTCCTCAAAATATTTGCGGTTTTCCGGGTTCACCACCAGGACGAATTCCTTAACCCCGGCCTGGGAAAGGAGGATCAGGTGGCGCAGGAGGAGTTCACGCCCGGCCACCCGGAGAAGACCCTTGGGATAGCCCGTGCGGTGAAGACCCATGCGCGTGCCTTTCCCCGCAGCAAGGATCACCGCCTGCACGGGAAAACCTCCTTTTTCGGAGTACACTTAAAGACATGGGCACAAAGACGGTTTCTTTCAACCCCTGGGTGGAAGGAGACCTCAACTTCTTTCAGTTCACCGGGCTTACCCCGGAGGTCCTTTCGGCCCTAGAAGCGGCGGAGGCGGTGATCCTCCCCCAGACCGTGTCCCCGGAGTTTTACTTTTTTGTCCGGAGGCTCGGGAAACGCGTGTTCCCCGACTACGACCTGCGCTTTTCTTTTCCGGGAAAGATCGGGCAGATCCTTCTCTTTAAGGCCCTTTCGCTTCCCCATCCCGAGACCCTTTGTGTGCCGCGGATCTGTGCCTTCGGGCCGCATCCCGGGGCCGCGGAGATCCGTCTCCCCGATCCCCCCTTCGTGGTCAAGGGAAACCACGGTCATGAGGGCCGCGAAATCTTCTTGGTGGAAAGCCCTTCGGACTGGGAGGAGGCCCTTTCGCGTCTTAAGGCCTGGGAGGCCTCGGGGCGCTTCGGGTTCCTCATCCAGGAATATCTCCCCTGGGACTACGACCTGCGGGTGGTGGTGATCGGAAAGAGACGCCTTTGCTTCTGGCGAAGGGGCCGTTTCCGGAAGAATCTGGTCCAGGAGGGGGAAGCGGCGGAGTGTCCGGACGCAGAACTTGAGGCCCGGGCCCTTTCCGTGGTGGAGAGGCTCTGTGCGGCCTCGGGGCTAAACCTCATGGCTGTGGATCTTCTCTTCCGGCCCGAGACCGGGGAGGTCTTTTTAAACGAGATAAACTTCGTCTTCGGCCTGAGGCTTATCGGGGGCGAGGAGCGTTTCCGGGCCTATCTTTCCGAGGCCGTGGCGGAGTTCCTTAAGGCAAACTCGTAGCCCCGGTTAAAGACCCTGCGGTTGGGCTCAAGGAGGTGGCGGCGGTGTTCCGGAAGGAGGCTTTGAAGACCGGAAAGCACCTTCTCCGGGGGGACCACCCGGGTTGCGGCCACCAGGGCCCCGAGAGCGGCCATGTTGGCTAACCCCGGCGCCCCTTCCTCCTCGGCCAGATCATCGGCCGGAAGGAAGAGGAAGCGGCGTCCGGGGAACCCTGCCGCGCGCTCCCTGGGAACCAGATTCTCGTTCACCACCGCAAGCCCCCGGGGCTTTAGCCGCGGAACGAACTTCTCAAAGGAGGGAAGGTTCATGATCACCAGGGCCCGGGGACGGGTGACCACCGGGGAGGCGATCTCCCGGTCGGAGAGCACCACCGTGCAGTTACAGGTCCCCCCGCGCATCTCCGGCCCATAGACCGGAAGGAAGGTAACGCGCAGTCCGGCCTCCATCCCGGCCTGGGCCAGCAGATTTCCGGCAAAAAGGATCCCCTGCCCGCCGAAGCCGGCCAAAATGACCTCAAACTTCACGGGCCGTCTCTCCATCCAGGTATCTCTCCTTCCATGCTACCATACTTCCCTCTTTCGAAGCTCAGGTAAGGTCCCGGAAGACCCCCAGGGGGAAGGTCTCGGTGAGTTCGTCCACCTTGCGGGCCGCGGAGACCGGGTCAAGCTTCCAGTTCACCGGACAGGCGGAAAGAAACTCCACATAACCGAAGCCCCGCTCCTCAAGCTGGGCCAGGAAGGCCCTGCGCAGGGCCTCTCTGGCCTCAAGTACCCTCTTGGGGGTGTTCACCGCCACCCGGGCGCAGAAGGCCACCCCGGGAAACTGAGCCAGGATCTCGGCCACCTTGAGGGGATAACCGTAAACC
>NZ_WFVX01000156.1:0-3614 GCF_015491435.1 Thermosulfurimonas sp. | reverse complement strand
GCACCACCGAGACCGTGGCCCGTTTCTGAGGCAAAGATTTTTCTTGTCTAAGAGCCATAACTTTTCCCTCTCGGAAAAAGTAAAACCCTAATACCTAAATTAACACTGCGGGAGAAAAATACCATTCTTGAATCTCACAGCCGCTTGCGGGAATCGAGGATTACGGTTACCGGGCCGTCGTTTACGAGGGCCACCTCCATGTAGGCCCCGAAGACCCCGGTCTTTACCGAAAGGCCCTTTTCGCGCAGGATTTGGGCTAAGGCCTCGCAGAGCCTGCGGGCCGCCTCCGGGGCCTCGGCCGGATCAAAAGATGGCCTCCTTCCCCGGCGACAGTCCGCACATACCGTAAAGTTGGAGACCAGAAGCACCTCTCCTCCTACCTCGGAGAGGGAAAGATTCATCTTCCCTGCCGCGTCCTCAAAGAGTCTTAAGCCGGCCATCTTTTCGGCCATCCAGGAGAGATCCTTTTCCGTATCCCCCTTCTCCACCCCCAGGAGCACGAGAAACCCTCGTCCGATCCGGGCCACCTCCTTCCCGGAAACCCGCACCGAGGCCTCTTTAACCCTCTGGATCACGGCGCGCATTTTTCCAAAAACTCCTTTAGGGCGGGAAGCTCCAGCGGCGGCGAAAAGAGGAACCCCTGCCCTTCCTCGCAGCCCAGTTCGAGAAGGATACGCACCTGTTCCTCTTTTTCTATCCCCTCGGCCACGCTCCGGGCTCCCACATTGTGAGCCAGCCCGGTTATGGTGCGCACCACATAGCGCGGTTTTTCCCCGAAAAGAAGATTCTCCACAAAGAAGCGGTCAATCTTGATCTTATCCACCTCGAAATCCACCAGATAACGCATGGAGGAATAGCCCATCCCGAAGTCATCGAGGACGATTTTGACCCCCAGGCGGCGTAATTTACTCAGAATGGTGAGAGTCTTTTCCGGTTCCTCCATGGCTGTGGTCTCGGTGATTTCCAGATGGAGTCTTTCTGGAGGGAATCCGGTACGTTTGAGGGCCGATTCTATCCTTCGGCTAAGGGCCGGATCTCTGAACTGCCGGGCAGAGAGATTGACACACACAAAGCATTCTTCCCGGGAAAGACAAGGACTCAGATCCTCTAGGGCGCGCCGGAGCATGAATTCTCCCAGCTCGTGGATAAAACCGCTCTTTTCGGCCAGGGGGATGAAACGGGAGGGGGGAAGTACCCCCAGTTCGCGATGGTTCCAGCGCACCAGGGCCTCCACCCCCACGATTTTTCTATCGGATAGACGAACGATGGGTTGATAAACCGGAAAGAACTCCCCCCGTCGAAGGCCCTCCTGCATGGCTGTACGGAGGAGGGCTTCCTCGGTCAGGCTGCGTTCGAGCTCGCTGGAAAATACGGCCATGCGCTCGTCGTGTTCCTTGGCCCGTTTGAGGGCCGCCTCGGCCTTGGCCAGGAGGTCCTCGGCCTGACTGCCGTCCCGGGGAAACAGAGAAACCCCGGCCCGGAAGGAAAGGGAGATTTCTCCGCCGTTTACCCGGAAGGGCCGGCGGAAGAGGGCTTCTATCTTCTCCAGCACCGCCCGGATGCCCCAGGTGCCCCGGACATCCATACAGATAAGTCCGAAACGGTCGGCAAAAAAACGACTCTTGACATCGCTTCGGCGTAGATTTCGTTCCAGGCGTCGGGCCACCTCCCGTAAGATCCGATTCCCCGCCTGATATCCCCAAACCGTGTTGACCTCCCGAAAATCCATGAGGTCAAGGACCATCACCATGAGCTGTTCCCTTTTGCGGAGCCCTCGCGCGATAAAGGCCCGCAGCTTCTCCAGAAAGAGCTGCCGATTGGGGAGGCCGGTAAGAGGATCGAAGAAGGCCAGTTCGGTGAGCCTGCGTTCCAGGACCCGCTGAGGCGTAAGGTCTATCCCTATTCCCACCCCCACGCGTCGGTTCTCCAGATGCACGGTCTCGGTAAAAAGCGTGACCAGTTTTTCCTGCCCACCCCGGGTGAGGAGATGAAGCTCCTGATAGGTATAGGGAAAATCCTTTCCTTTGGCCCGGCGTTCCAGGTTCTTCCTGACCTCTTCCTGGAAACGGGGATGCACCACCTCCCAGACCCGTTTCTGCCGCAGTTCCTCCAGGGAATAACCCAGCAGATTGAGGGCGTAGGAGTTGGCGTAAAGGAAGGTCCCCTCCTGGAGATCATAGAGCACCAGCCCTACCGGGGCCTTCTCCAGGAGGGTAATCCAGAGGGGCAGCCCCTGGGAGGGAAGGGCTTCTTCCCCGAGCTTTATCCACAGGCCGATAAGGGTAAGGCGTCCCTCCTCTTCCTCCCGAAAGAGGGAAACCCCCTCGCGTAACTGCACGTAGCTTCCATCCGGACGACGGAGGCGAAAGGATCGCCACAGCTCACCTTTCCGGGACAGGAGTTGACGTTTGGCCTTCTCCAGCCCTTCCCGGTCGTCGGGGTGCAGGGCCTCGGGACGCCAGAGAAGAGGGAAAAGGTCCTCCGTCCCGGCCAGGGCCTTGAGTCTGGGACTGGCGAAGATCAAACGCTTGGGTTCGAAGGTTTCCTCCTGGCGGGAGGCCTCCAGGAGATAGATGCCCGCCGGGAGCCCGATCAGATAGTCCTCGCAAGGTGGTTCCAGGGTTAACATATAAGAATATATAAGTCAAAATTTAATCTTTTGGGAGCCCCTTTTTGCATTGTCAAAACCGGGGGAAAACTTTAAGCTTAGACTCAGGTGCAACGGAGGTCCGGAATGAGCGAGGTGGAAATAGGGCGTGAGACGCGGGAGACCACGGTCCGGGTGAGGCTTTCTCTTTCCGGAGCACCGGGGCGGATCAGCACCGGCGTGGGTTTTCTGGATCACATGCTGGAGCTCTGGGCCTATCATGGCCGACTGGGGCTTTCGGTGGAGGCCCGGGGGGATCTCCAGGTGGATGCCCACCATACGGTGGAGGACGTGGGTCTGGTCCTGGGGGAGGCCCTGGCCCGGATCCTGGGAGAAAGAAAGGGGCTGGCTCGATACGGAGAAGCCACCATTCCTATGGAGGAGGCCCTGGCCCAGGTGGTGGTGGATCTGGCCCGGCGCCCCTATTTCCGTTTTGAGGGACGATTCCCGGTGGAAAGGGTGGGCACCTTTGATCTGGAATTGATCCCCGAATTCCTGCGGGCCCTGGCCATGAAGGGGCTCTTCACCCTGCATGCCCGTATCCTTTACGGGGAAAACGCCCACCACATGGCCGAGGCCCTCTTTAAGGCCCTGGCCTATGCCCTGCGGCGGGCCCTGGTCCAGGAGGGGGAGGACGTCCGTTCCACCAAGGGAGTACTTTAAACCATGTCCGGAGGAAGGATGCTCCGACGAGAAACGCTCTGGTTTCTGGCCTGTTTGATCCTGGTGGCCTGCACCCACTCGCCGGAGAGGCCCCCCCTATATGCCCCTCCCCGGAGCATAGCGGTGCTTCCCTTTGAGGTTACCTGTCCGGGGGAGGGGTGGGGATATTTTCCCTGTCCGGTGCGAGAGATTCCCACCGGGGAGGTAGCTCCCGGAGCGGCGGAGACCATGGATCGGCTCCTGCGGGAGCTTCTTGCCTCTCATCCCGGTTTTCGCTTTATAAGCCGCGATGATTTTGAGGTCT
>NZ_WFVX01000155.1:0-6185 GCF_015491435.1 Thermosulfurimonas sp. | reverse complement strand
GGGGTAACCAATAAGATCCCCAGAATCAGGCTAAGGGCTATGACTAGTCCCAAACCCACCCGCCGCCACGAGCGCAGGAAAAGAGCTATGAAGAGAAACGCCACCAGAATCCCCAGGAGGGAGGCCCGCCTGCCCATGGCTATCAGAGTGGCTATATCCAGCAATCCTAGCCCCAGGTAAAGCCAGCGTATGCGGCAGGAAGCGTAATAAAAAAACAGTCCCAGAGAAAATATGGAGAAAAATAGCACGATAGAAGACAGGGTGGCCACGCCGACCAGATGCTCCCCGACTTCCATTCCTTTAAGCAAAAAACACCAGAGATTAAAAGAGCAAAGTTTAAAGGAAGAGAATAGAAAGAGAATAATATAAAAAAGATTGCTTAACAAAATGGAAATCCACAAGTAACGTGAATCAAGAACTAAAAGCACGCCCACAGAAAGAGCTAAGATAAAATTAAATACATAATTCCATAAGAAAGCATTCAGGGAGGATATGGGTAAAGGGCTATAAAAAATAGCCGGAACCAGAGTAAAAAATAACAAGATTAAAACCAAAAAGAGAGGGCGATTCGCTTTTATAAGGCCTTTGATCTCGGACCTGAGCACCAAGAGACAAAACAAAAGCCCCAGATATCCTCCTAAGAGGAGACCTCTAGCATGGGGTGAAAAAGTAGATATAAGAACGCAAAGCAAAAACAGAGATAAAAACCCCTTAATCATGAACCTCTCTCCTCTTTTGAGCCTGGAAGTAAAGCACCGGATAAGAGATCCTTTCCCTCAGGATAAGAGCCGGGAATAAAAGTACAGGTCTCAAACATAGGGCCCTGAAAAATCGGAATATTTTGACCATCCGCTTATAATTCCCTCCGACATTCTTTGGGGCCCTTACCATCTTTTGCCAGGTAAATTTTTCCAGACTTTTTAAGTACTTGTAAAAGGGTTCCTTTATGTCATAAACAACCACCCTTTCAAAACCGGCTTTTTCAAGCAGAATCTTTAGGGATTGTTGGTTAAATCTAAAAAAATGATTGGGGGGATAATCTACAAAAGAACCGGTCTTTTCGATTCGAAAAAAATTTTCTCGATTGGGCACGGTACCCGCGAAAAAACCCCCGGGCACCAAAAGCCGAAATACTCTGTCCAGGAAGTCCTTCAGATGGTCCTGATGTTCCAGCACCTCAAAGGCGGTTATAAACTCAAACCGCCAGTTTTCCTGTTGGGCCTTTTGAAAAAAACCCGCTAAATCCAGGGCCAAAACCCTGGAAAGACCCAGTTTTTCCGAGGCAAAGCGCACACTATATTGATCCAGGTCTATACCCCAGGGGTCAAATCCCCTCTCCCGGGCCTGCTTCAGGAACAGACCGTTACCGCAACCCACATCCAGAAGCCGGGGCCTGGTCCCGGAGAAGCGGGGAAAATGTTTAAAAAACTCCAGATGATAATATTTGAGCCTTTTTAACCCCCCTTCATGCCGGGCCCGGTATTCCCTTAAATAAGCCCTTTCATAAAACTCGGGGATGATCCTGCGCGGCTCCCAGTACTGAAGTCCACATTGCGAACATTCAAAGAGTCGATAATCCCCGCCAAAATAAGGATCCCGGAAGGTCTCCCTGAAAATTTGTGGCGCAAGGGATCCACAGCCAGGACATTGCTGGGAGCGGAGATCCAAACTCAAACCTCCCGAACCCGAAAGGTGCCCGACCTCTGACTGTGGTTGAAACGTTTAAGATTGCGATAGATCAGGAAGGCAATCCCGGCGGAAACCAGGCCCAAGATAGAGAAAACCATAGAAGAGAATACGGTAAAGGCCGTTATAGAGAAGATAAGAGCCGCCCAGATAAAGATCTTTAACCCTTTTTCCTTCCTCCGGGCTTTTCCCAGCACGAAACGGATGGTAAGAAGCTCGCGCAGGACTTCAAAGGTGCGCTTTAGGCCGTAGTGGGTGCGGCCGAAACGGCGGGGGCGGTCCACGATCCGCACCTCGGCCACCTCGTGGTTCTTGACCCCGAAGATGGCCGGAATGAAACGATGAAAACCGTGCGGGATCTGCACTCGCTTCACCACCTCCGCCCGATAGACCTTGAGGCTACAGCCGTTGTCGTGCACCCGCACCCCGGTAACCAGGCCGATAATGCGGTTGGCGATCCAGGAAGGGAGGCGCCGGGTAAGGAGCGGCTCCTTGCGTTTCATGCGCCAGCCGGAGACCACCTTGTAGCCCCCCTCCCTAAGCTTTTGCACCATCTCCGGGATGTAGGCCGGGTCGTTCTGGCCGTCGCCGTCCATGCTCACCACGATTTCCCCGCGGGCGTGGAAGAACCCGGCGGTAAGGGCCGCGGCCTCGCCCCGGTTGCGGTCCATCTCCAGGACCCGCACCCGCGAGTCGCGACTCTTTAGCCTCCGCAAGACTTCTCCGGTCCCGTCGGTGCTTCCGTCGTTTACATAGATGATCTCAAAGGGTTCACCGAGACTCTCAAGCGCGGAAACTAACTCCGCATAAAGAGGCTCTATGTTTTTCTCCTCGTTGTGGACCGGGATGACCACGGAGATCATGCGAAAAATTCCCTTACCGCGCTCACCACTTCCTCTATCTCGGCCTCGGTCATCTCGGGGAACATGGGAAGGGCCAGCCCCTCCCGGCAGAGCCTTTCGGCCACCGGAAAGGTTCCCTCCGGAAGCTCCGGAAACCCCGCGGCCCGCCAGGCCGGCTGCCGGTGAAGCGGAACCGGATAATAGATCCCGGTCCCGATCCCCCGTTCCTTAAGATGGCTTTGAAGTTCGTCCCGACGGGAGGTAAAGACCACGAAGCGGTGATAGACGCTCGTGCGCTCCGGGCCATCCTCGGGAGGAAGCCTCAGGTCCGGGATTCCCGAGAGTTCGCGCCGGTAAATTTCGGCAATCTTCCGCCGGCGGGCGTTCTTCTCCGAAAGGCGTTTGAGTCTGGCCCTTAAGACCACGGCCTGAAGCTCATCAAGCCGGCTGTTAAAGCCGTAAAAAGCATGCTCGTTCTTTCGGACCTGGCCGTGCACCCGAAGGTAGCGCAGGCGATGGGCCACCTCCTCATCGTCGGTAAGGACGAAACCGGCGTCCCCCAGGGCGTTCAAATTTTTCACCGGCCCGCAGCTGAAACAGCCCACCTTGCCGAAGGTCCCGACCTTTTTTCCTTTATATTCCGCACCGTGGGCATGCGAGGCATCCTCGATAAGGACCAGACCGTGGCGGGAGGCAATCTCCAGGAGATCCTCAATGCGGGCCGGATGCCCGTACATGTGGACCACGATCAGGGCCTTAGTGCGCGGGCCTATGGCCCGGGCCACGGCCTCGGGGTCCGGCCCGAAGAATTCCTCCTCGGCCTCCACCAGCACCGGCTGCGCCCCGGCCCAGACCACGGCCTCCACATCAGCCACGAACCCGTTGGCCTGGATCAGGACCTCGTCCCCGGGACCGATCCCGCAGGCAAGCAGCGCAAGCCAGAGGGCCGCCGTCCCGGAGCCCACCCCAAAGGCAAACCGGGCCCTGAAAAACCGCGCCGCCTCCTCCTCAAAAGCCAAAAGGTTCTCTCCGTTTAAAAGCCGCATGGACTCGGTGACCCTCCGCCAGCCGGCCTCCACCTCCTCGCGAATCTCCGGCCAGTCGCGCCTAAGATCAAGCAGCGGAACCCCCATGACTAAACCCCTTTCCCCAGTTTTGACTTTTGCGGCTCAAAGGGGAGGCGCACCGGCTCCCCCCGTTCGGCGGACTCGTAAAGGGCCTGGACCAGCTCAAGCGAGGCCACGGCCTCCTCGGGAAGACACAACCGGGGGTCCGGAGGCTCCCCGGAAAAATACCTCAAGGCCGCCCTCAAACATTCCCTATGGGCGAAGCCCAGGGGGTCCTCGGGGTTTTTCCGGTGGGCCTCAAGGACCTCCGCCGGGGGGAAACCGTCCTCAAAAGCGAGATCCAGGATCTCGTTCATGGCAAAGCCCCCGATGCGGGCCGAACCCCGCTCCCCGAGAATGGTGAGCTCCGCCCCGAGATCCCGGGGCCGGGCGCAGGTGGTGGCCTCTATGGTCCCGAGGGCCCCGTTCTTAAAGCGGATCGTCCCCACCAGGAGGTCCTCGGCCTCAAGACGGCTCAGCCGGGTGGCCATCTCCGCATACACACTTTCCACCTCGCCGGCCAGCCAGCGCAGCATGTCCACATGGTGGGCCCCCTGCTGGGCGAGCGCCCCGCCGTCAAGGGCCCAGGTCCCACGCCAAGCCGCACTGTCGTAATAGTCCTGCCTGCGGCACCAGTAAAAACGAGCGGAAAAGAGCACCGGTTTCCCGAAATACCCGGAAAGAAGCGCCTCCCGCACCAGCTTTACCGGCAGATTGAACCGGTTCTGATACACGGTAACCAGTTTGAGGCCGAGCCTGCGGGCGGTCTCCGCCATCTCCCGGGCCTCGGAGAGAAGGAGGGTGATGGGTTTTTCAAGGAGCACGTGTTTTCCGTATTCGCGCATCACCGGGAGGGCCACCCGGGCGTGAAGCCCGGAGGGAACGGCGATATCCACCACCTCCACTTCCGGATGGGACTCAAGCATCTTCCGCCAGTCGGTATAGGGCTTTGCGGAAAGGTCCTCGGCAAAGGCCCGGGCCTTTTCCGGATTGAGATCCGCGACCGCCACCACCTCGGCCTCCGGAAGCTCCCGGAAGATACGCCGGTGTCGCGTGGCCGCCTTCCCGCAACCTATGAGGGCTATCCTTACCTTTCTCATGAATAGGGCTCAAAAGGAAAATTTACCGGGAGATCCGCCGGAGCAAGGAGCAGGTAATTCTTGTTCCGGTCCCGCGAAAGATATCTCCGCTTCAAACCGTAAAGAATCCACTTTTTCCCTAAAAGAGTCCTTCCTAATGCGGTTTCCTTCTTATAAAACGACTCCCGGAAAAAGACAAGGCGGCAGGAGGGGGGAAGCTCCCTTGTCGAGGAAAAGACCGGGACCTTACGCGGGAAGGAAAGGTAAAAATAGAGGTTGGCCGAGACCTTACCCAGGGCGCAGGGGGTCTCCCCGGTCCTGCGGGAAAGGGCGGAGAGGGCCCGGCCGAAGACCTTCTCTGAAGGAGGAGTAAGGGCCGGAGTGAGCACGGAAAGCCCCACGATGTAGAGCACGAGATAGGCCAGGATGAGTCCCCAGGGAGGGGTGGAGCGCAGCATGCACCAGATGAGGGCGGAGAGCACAAGGAGCCCCGCCACCGTTACCGCCAGGGCGAGCCCGGACTTTTCCGCCGGAAACCCGAGACGGGACCAGAGAAGAGGGGCCGGGAGGAGGGCAAGACCGAGAATAAAAGTAATGATGCCGTAAGCGTAAAAGACGAGGCGGCTTAAGCGGTCGGGGCGGCGGACGGCCTCCCGGAGATAGAGGGTGGTAAAGAGCACGCAGAAGGGGAGGATGGGAAGGATGTAATAAGAACGGCGGGCCCGGGCCAGGGTAAAGAGCAGGAAGATGGCCCCCATGGCCCAGAGCAGAAGGCGCTCCCTTTCGGAGAGGGAAAGGCGCTTTTTTACCGCCCAGACAAGAGCGCAGAAGAAAAAGAAGGTCCAGGGGAGAAGGAGCACGGGCACATAGTAAAGATAGACATAGAAGGGCTCGCGATTGTCGTAGGGGGATACGGCCTGAAGCAGGTTTTCCCGCACGAAAAGATGAAAGGGAAGCTCGCTTTGAAGGGCCTTAGAGAGCGCGTAGTAGTGGGCAAGATAAAGGGTCAGGGCTATCCCCGCCGCAAGAAAGGCCTTAAAGTTTAAATGCCTCTTTCGGGTATAAAGCAGGGTGTCAAGGCCTGCTACCAGCACCGGCACCGCAAGCCCCGGAAGCCCCTTGGACAAAGCCGCAAAGACCGCCGAAAGCCAGAAACCGAGATAAAGGGGAAAGCTTCGCCTTTCACGCCCGTAAAAGTAAAAGGCCAGGGCGGAAACGATACCGGAAAGCTGATAGATCTCGCTCTGGGCCACCCGGGCGTAAGCCGCAAACCCCCAGGAGGTGGAAAGCATCCCGGTGGCCACTAAGGCCCAATAAGGTTCAAGGAAGCGCCGGGCAAGGGCGTAAAAGGCGACAAGGGTTAAAAGTCCGCATGCGGCCACCGGAAGCCTCACCGTAAATTCGTTAAGGCCGCCGAACACCTCCGCCGAGGCCCTTATGAGCCAGTAGGGGATGAGGGGTTTGGTAATATG
>NZ_WFVX01000154.1:0-7831 GCF_015491435.1 Thermosulfurimonas sp. | reverse complement strand
GCCCTCGAATGTCATATTCCCGAAAAATAAAAGGACTGATGTTCATGACCCCTCCCTCTTCAGAAAGTCGCGGATACGCAATTCCAGATATTCGTCTCCCTGGTATTCCGCAATCCAGGGAGTGGCTGCCACCACCAGGTTTCCGTTTCTATCGTTTATAAAAGTTAAGACCTGCGGGTCGAAATTGAACCCCACCGCCGAAAGTCCCCGCCCGTCCTGCCAGAGGATAAAACGCAGGTGTTTTTCCGCCATAAGGCGCGGTTGCCTTACCTCGAATTCGGAAAGGGCCAGCACCGGTTCCGGATTGCCCGGCCCGAAGGGAGCCAGACGCCGGAATCCCTCCACGAAATCCGGATCCAGGATTTCCGCAAGACGTGCCTGCCCCTCCAGGGTGAGGCGGGGCCGCAGGTCTTCCGCGGGATCAAACCCCTTTTGACGCAGGAGATCCTCCACCACCCGGGCAAAGGTTTTTCTGAAGGATTCCAGGGATTGGGGATGAAGTTTGACTCCGCCGGCGGCCGGATGCCCCCCGTATCCCAGGAGATGTTCGGCGCATAGCCGGAAGGTCTCAAAGAGGTTTACCTCCGGGATGCTCCTCCCGGACCCCTTGAAGATTTCGCCCTTGCGGGTAAGGACCACCACCGGTCTATAGAACCTTTCCGCCACCCTTCCGGCCACAATACCCAGTACTCCCAGAGGCCAGTCCTCCCCGCTGATGACGATCCCGGCAGGGGGATCCCGGGGAAGTCTTTGCAGGATTCCGGAAAGAACCTCCTCCTCCACCCGTTGTCTTTCGCTGTTGAGACGATTCAGTTCCTGGGCCATCTCCGCGGCCTGTTCCGGGTCTTCCGAGACCAGAAGCTCAAAGGCCAGTCGGGCTTCCCGGAGTCTTCCCGCGGCGTTGAGGCGAGGGGCCAGACGGAAGAGGACCTCCTCGGTCCCCACCGGGCCTTTTATCCCGGCAATTTCCTTGAGGGCCCGGATACCGGCGCGAGGGCTTCGGGAAAGCTCCTTGAGACCGAAAACGGCGATGAGTCGATTCTCACCCTGCAGGGGCACCATGTCCGCCACCGTGCCCAGGGCCGCGAGATCCAGATACCTTTTAAGGTTGGGCACCGCCCGATGGGCGAAATATCCCCTATCCAGCAGATAGCGCCGCAGGCCCCGGATCAGGGCCAGAACGGTTCCGGCTCCGCAGAGCGGATAGAAGGGAGAATCCGGGGGAAGACGCTTGCCGGTGACTACGGCTTCAGCCGGAGGAAGATCTCCGGGGATCTCGTGGTGGTCGGTAACAATGACCTTGAGCCCCAGGCGTTTGGCCTCCTCCACGGTGTCATGGTTGGTGATCCCGCAGTCCACCGTAACCACCACCCTTGCTCCCTGGTCCCGGAAATAGGGCAGGTGATGAGCGTGGAAACCGTACCCGTCCTTTTCCCGGTGGGGGAAGAGGACCAGGGTTTGCCCCCCGAGTTCACGCAGGAAGAGATGGAGCATGGCCGCTCCGGTGACTCCGTCCACATCGTAATCGGCGTAGATCCCGATGGGGGAGCCGGATTCGAGCGCCTGGGCCAGGACCTGGACCGCGGGAAGCATTCCCGGGATGGTCATGGGATCGCCGAAGGCGGAAAGATCCGGAAAGAGAAAGTCTCTCGCGGCACCGGCCTCCCGGAACCCCCGGTTGGCGAGGAAGATGGCCAGCAACCGGGGAAAACCGCCCTCCCGCACCAGAGCCTGCACCACCTCCGAGGGCGGAAGCCGCAGGACCCACCGATAATGCCGGATGCTCATGGTTACCTTTCAAGGGTCGCAGATTCGTTTTATCCTGTCAAGGATGATGCAGAGCACGGTGATGGAGATAAAGATACCCCCGCGTTCCCTGGCTTTCTTACGCTTTGTCCTGGAGGGGTTCGGCCATCTGGCCCTTCCGGTGACCCTCTCCGGCCGGGAGGGAAGGGTGCGGTTTCTGATCTCCCCCGGCGAGGAGGAACGTTTCCGGCGCCTGCTAGAGGATCTTCTCCCCTGGCTGCGCTAGCCCTTGGTCTGGTGTATCTCGAACTGCACGATACTTATGTCCCGGATCTTATCCCCGTAATAAAAGAAGATCCGCCGGGCAAGCTCTTCCTTGAATTTCCATACTGCCTGTCGGCTCCGGAGTTGCTCGTAGGAAAAGTTTTCGATACTATCCAGGATCAGGGTGGCCAGCCTTCCCTGATTGGCCCTGAGGTAAGCAGCGGCTTTTCTGTCGCGGGCTTCCACCACTACGCTTACCCGTACATATTTTCCCAGAGGGGCACCCCGGGGGCGACCGGCGATCTCCGGAATGAGGATCTGGGTGGGGGTGAGTTTTTTCTGAAGGTTATAAAGATAGTCTCGGATGCGTTTTCGTTCCCCTTCTCTGAGGACATCAAAGGGAAGGGCCCGGATAAGGGAAGGGGACTTCCGGGGTCCTCCCCTCCAGCGGATGACGAAGTTTTTTACCGCCGTCCATTTGAAGATCAGAAGCAGGGCCACCGAAACCAGAAAAAGGGGGACCAGGACTTTAAGGTAGCGGGACATGTTCCCGAAAGGCTTTAAGGGCCAGCTGTTGCAGAAGATGATCCGCCAGGACCAGGCGGACCATAGCCTGACATACCGGAACGATCCGGGGGATGGCCGAGGCATCGTGTCGCCCGCCCACCCGGATCTTCACCGGCTCTCCCCGTTCGTTGATGGTGTCCTGTTCCTTGGCGATGCTGGGGATGGGTTTTATGGCTACCCGGCAGACGATTTCCTGCCCGGAGGAGATCCCGGCCAGGACCCCCCCGGCGTGATTGGAGAGGAACCCCTCCGGGGTGATAGGGTCGTTGTTTTCGGAGCCCTTTTTTTCCGCGGCGGCGAAACCGGCCCCGATTTCCACCCCCTTCACCGCTCCGATGCTCATCAAGGCCTTGGCCAGATCGGCGTCCAGCTTATCAAATACGGGTTCTCCCAGGCCCGGAGGTACCCCGGTGGCCCGGATCTCCACCACTCCTCCCAGGGAATCCCCCTCCCGGCGGACCTCCTCGATGCGGCGGCACATTTCCCGATAGGCCTCGGGATCCGGACAGAAGAGATGGTTGCGTTCGGCCTCTTCAGGGTCGAATTCCCGGATCTTTACTCCTCCCAGGGCTACGGTATAGGCCTTCACCTCTATGCCGTAAGCGGAAAGGACTTTCTGGGCCACGGCCCCGGCAGCCACCCGGGCCACGGTCTCCCGTCCGCTGGAGCGCCCTCCTCCCCGCCAGTCCCTCCGGCCGTATTTCCAGAAATAGGTGCAGTCTCCGTGTCCGGGGCGGAAGATTTCCTTTAGGGGATGATAGTCCGAGGAGCGCACGTCCCGGTTGTAAATCACCAGGGCGATGGGAGTCCCCAGGGTGTGACCCTCGAATACCCCGGATAGGATCTCCACCCGGTCCGGTTCCCGTCGGGGGGATTGTCCCAGGTGTTTCCCCGGACGACGCCGTTCCAGTTCGGTCTGGATGTCTTCCTCGGAAAGGGGAACCCCCGGCGGACAGCCGTCGATCACCGCCCCCAGGGCCCGACCATGGGATTCTCCGAAGGTGGTGACCCGAAAGAATTTTCCGAAAGTGTTCCCGGGCATCTATTCCTTCTCGTCTTTGCCAAAAAGTAAGGCCCTTTCCTCCAGGGTAAGTCCTTCGGTATGGGGTTCCAGTTCCGGCTTGAAGACGATGGTTCTTCTTCCCAGGTTCTTGGCCGCATAGAGGAGCTGATCCACCTCCCGCAGGAACTCCTTCGGCCCCAGGCGATAATCCGGACGGAAGACCGCTCCTCCTATACTCACGGTAATACTTACCGTACCCCGGGGGGTGGTAAATTTCAAGGATTCCAGGGCGGCCTTGATGCGCCGGGCCACCCCCATTCCCCGATAAAACCCCAATCCGGGCAGGATCACCGCGAACTCCTCCCCGCCGTAACGGGCGGCAAAATCGGTCTTGCGTAGGGTCCTGAGCAGGGTTCGGCCCACTTCGGCCAGCACCCGGTCCCCGGTTTCGTGTCCGTAGGTATCGTTGATCCGCTTGAAGTGGTCGATATCCAGTAAAAACAGGGTAAAAGGGGTTTCCTCTCGCCGGGAGAGTTCCACCATCTTGACCAGTTCCTCCTCAAAACTCCTGCGATTATAGAGGCCGGTCAGAAAATCCTTGGAATATTCGTGGTAAAGGACCTCATAGGCCTTTTTCAGGGTTTCCACTTTCTGCCGGAGATCCGGGGGCAGGGGGCTGGTCAGGAGTTCGCGCAAGATATTCCAGCCTATCTCAGGGAGCTGGGGCATCAGGGGCGCAACCTCTTCCAGAAATATAAGGCCTCCTCCGGACCCAGAACCCGAATCAGGCCCAGGAAGAGAAGGGCGCAGAGTAAAATCAGGGGAAGTACCGGGAGGTTCTTTTGTAAAGCCAGGGCCAATATTCCCATTGTTCCTGCGCTTAAGATTATTTTTAGCAATCCTACCCAGAAACGTCCAGGGAACAAGCCTTTGATGCGCAGCTGGAGGATTCCTCCCAGAAAACAGGCCTGAAAGATCAGGGCCAGGGCGGTGCCCAGGGCCACGGCCTTAAAATTGAGATAGGAAAGGGTGAGGAGAATGGTGATCAGGTTTACCCCCACCGAAAGGAAACTGGCCCCGGCCGGGATTACGGTGTTTCCCAGGGCGTAAAAGATCGGCACCGAGACCTTGGTAACCGAATAGAAGGGAAGTCCCAGGGCGAAGATCCGCAGGGCCTGGGCGGTGTGCAGGGTGTCTTCCGGACGGAAACGGCCGTGTTCGAAGATGAGACGCACGATGGGTTCGGCCAGTGTGGCCAGCCCCACCGCCGAAGGAACGGAAAGACCGAGCCCCACCAGCAGCGAGGAGGAAAAGGTTCGGCGCAGGGTCTCGTAATCTCCCCGGGCCGCCCGCCGACTGGCCTCCGGCAACAGGGCCAGGGAAAGCCCTACCCCGAAGAGCCCCAGCGGTACATACATGAGCCGGAAGGCATAGGCCAGCCAGGATACCGCTCCCTCCCCGCAGGAGGTGGCAAAGTAGGTGTTAATAAAGATGTTGAGCTGCACCGCGGAGAGTCCCAGCACCGAGGGGCCCATGAGTTTGAGGGTCTCCCGAACCGCCGGGGAACGGTGGTTCAGCCCCGGGCGAAACCGGAAGCCTCGTCGCAGCAGGAAGGGCAGATTGAAGGATAGCTGCACCAGCCCCCCGCACAGGACTCCCAGGGCAAAGCCCATCACTCCGGGCCATCCCAGGCGTTCGAAGAGAAAATAGAGTCCTCCTCCCAGAAGGACGGAGGTAAGGTTGAAGAGGGCCGAGGAGAGGGCCGGCCAGAAGAAGACCCCCAGGGCGTTGAGCATGCCGGCAGCCAGGGCCGAAAGACTGATAAACCAGAGGAAGGGCCACATGATACGGGTCAGATGGACGGTGAGGGTGAATTTCCCCGGGAAGTTTCGGAAGGCCGGGGCCAGAAGATGGACCAGCACCGGGGCCAGGATCTCTCCCAGGACGACGATGGAAAGAATCAGGAACCCGAAGACGGAGATTACCTCCGAGGCCGCCCGGAAGGCCGCTTCCGGGCCCTCTTGTTCCCGGGTGGCACTGAAGACCTTGGTGAAGGCCATCCCCAGGGCTCCCTCGGCAAAGAGGTCCCGCAGCAGGTTAGGGATCCGGTAGGCCACCACAAAGGCGTCCATTTCCCGGCCGGCTCCCAGAAGCAGGGCCAGCACCTGTTCCCTTACCAGCCCCAGCACCCGGCTTATCACCACCGCCACGGTGACCGAACGGGCCTGATGCGCTATTTTGGTAGCGGTATCCCGGCTCATGATGTAATCACTCGGGGGATAGGCTATAATAAAAAAACCTTTTTGGGGAGGCCAAAAGATGCCCATCGCCACCATAGAGGAGGCCCTGGAGGATCTTCGGGCCGGAAAGATGGTCATTGTGGTGGATGACGAGGATCGGGAAAACGAAGGCGATCTGGTGCTGGCGGCGGAGAAGGTTACCCCGGAGGCCATAAACTTTATGGCCAAGTACGGTCGGGGACTCATCTGTCTCACCCTCACTCCGGAGGATGTGGAGCGTTTACAGCTTCCCCTTCAACCCCGCCGTCACGGGACCCGGTTTGATACCGCGTTTACGGTTTCCATTGAGGCCCGCTACGGGGTCACCACCGGTATCTCGGCCCATGATCGAGCCCATACCATCCGGGTGGCCATCGATCCCCGGAGCGGTCCGGAGGACATCGTAACCCCCGGACACGTCTTTCCCATTCGAGCCCGGGAGGGGGGTGTTCTGGTACGTGCGGGGCATACCGAGGCCTCGGTGGATCTGGCGCGTCTGGCCGGTCTTTATCCGGCGGGGGTGATCTGTGAGATCATGAAAGACGACGGGACCATGGCCCGGCTCCCGGATCTGGAAAAGTTCGCCGCCGAACACGGACTCAAGATCATCACCATCCGGGATCTCATCGCCTATCGGTTGCGCAACGAGTGTCTGGTGCGCCGGGAGGTGGAAACCCGGCTCCCCACCCCCTGGGGAGAATTCCGGCTTTATGCCTACACCAATATGGTGGATCCCTTCACCCATGTGGCTCTGGTCATGGGAGAGGTCACCGAGGATCCCATTCTGGTGCGGGTACATTCCGAGTGTCTCACCGGGGATGTATTCGGGTCCCTGCGATGCGATTGCGGCCCGCAGCTCATAAGGGCTCTGGAGATGATCGCCGAGGAGGGAAGGGGGGTCCTCCTTTATCTCCGCCAGGAAGGCCGGGGCATAGGGCTGCTCAACAAGCTTCGGGCCTACGTGCTTCAGGATCAGGGGAAGGACACGGTGGAGGCCAACGAGGTCCTGGGCTTTAAGGCCGACCTGCGGGATTACGGTATCGGGGCCCAGATCCTGCGGGATCTGGGGGTGCGCAAGATGCGCCTCATGACCAACAACCCCAAGAAGATCGTGGGACTGGAGGGGTACGGGCTCAAGGTGGTGGAACGGGTGCCCATCGAGATCCGGCCCCATGAGGAGAATTATCGCTATCTCAAATGCAAGCGGGACAAGCTGGGACATCTCCTGAGGCTCTATTAAGGGAGGAGGATTATGGTACGCGAGATTCAGGGAAGGTTTCGGGGGGAGGGGCGAAGATTCGCCCTGGTGGTAGGGCGCTTTAACTCCTTTATCAGCCAGGAACTCCTCAAGGGAGCCTTTGACGCTCTCTTCCGGCACGGGGTGCGCGAGGAGGATGTGACCGTGGTCTGGGTGCCGGGCTCCTTTGAGATCCCGCTTGCCGCCAAGCGGCTGGCGGCAAGCGGCAGATACGACGCGGTCATCTGCCTGGGGGCCATTATTCGCGGAGCCACCCCCCATTTCGAGTATGTGGCTTCGGAATGCGCCAAGGGTATTGCTCAGGCCTCGCTGGAGACCGGGGTCCCGGTTATCTTCGGGGTGCTCACCACCGACACCATAGAGCAGGCGGTGGAACGGGCCGGAACCAAGGCCGGTAACAAGGGCTTTGAGGCGGCTCTGGCCGCCCTGGAGATGGCGGACCTGATGCCTCAGCTTCCTTGATCCTCTGCGCGCCTTCCTTCTGGTCCGAGGTAAGCGGGGAAGCGGCCTATGCCCGGCTCCTGGCCCGGGCGCTCCGGGAGATCGTCCCTGGGGCAAGGATTTATGCCCTCTGTCCGGATCAAATCGCGGAAAGGCGCAGGATACCCCTGCTGCGCGGTCCGGTTATCTTTTCCCGGGCCCCTTTGTGGTCCCGGGCCCTCCCCCTCCGGATAAAGGGTGTGCCGGTGTCCTTTGTCCTTCACGGGGTGGAGG
>NZ_WFVX01000153.1:0-4609 GCF_015491435.1 Thermosulfurimonas sp. | reverse complement strand
GGGTGGAATCCGCAGGAGAGGGAGTGCGGGTGAGTTTTTCCTCTCCTCCCCGGGGTTTTGAGGTCAATCTGAAGGAGGCCCCGGATCTCTTTCCCACCCTGTGTGTGCTCGCGGCCTTCGCCGAAGGGCCTTCCCGGATCTTCGGGGCCCCCCACCTGCGCTACAAGGAGTGCGATCGTATCTCCGCCATGGCCACGGAGCTAGCCCGATGCGGGGTCCGGGTGCGGGAGCTTCCGGACGGGATAGAGATCCAGGGCGGGGCCCCCCTCACCGGGGCGGAGATCGAGACCTACGACGACCATCGCATCGCCATGGCCTTTGCCGTACTGGGGCTCCGGGTACCGGACATAGTCATACGTAATCCCTCCTGTGTATCCAAATCCTTCCCCGAGTTCTGGGACTATCTGGAAAAAGTTTCTTCTTAGTTTTTAACTTTCATACTTTTGGTTAAGTAGAAATTATACTTTCGATAAGGCTAAGTAGAGATTTAATTCTATTTTTCGTTAAGTATTTCTATAGTTTGATCTATTTTTAGATCATTTTTAGACTTGATTTTTATCTATTTATTTGATACTTTTAATCTTAGAATGTTGCTTCATCACTTGAATTTAAAATTGATTAAAGTTTTAAACTCCGCTTCCAAATGGTCCATCCTTTATATAGTATATAACTGTCCGGGGCTTTCCGGCCGAAAAATCGCCTATCTTGCGGGAATGGGGTGGGTACCGGTGAGAAATTCGCTGGAGGATCTATGTCACAAGCACCTGATCTTTCGGAAGAAGCGGGGACGGGCCTACGTATATTTTCCGAACGAGGATCATATCCTCTATCCCCTGCTCAAGAGGTTCTTCGGCCAGCTGGACGGGCTCTATGAATCCCTTTACGGGGATCTGGAGCAAAGGGCCCGGGAACACCTCCGGGAAAAACTCATCGGCATGAAGGTCACCCTTTCCACCCTTTACTGTATCACCCCGAACGATTCCCACCATCTGCGCCGCTTTCTGGAGGAATGTCTGCACCAGAAGGGGTTAACCCGCCTTTTTAACGTGGAGGTAGTCCCCTACCCCCGGGTAAGGGAGCGGCGTCAACCTCCGGAGCTCTTCACCGCTCCCGGCCCCTGTTACGGTAACCCTATCTTCTGATCTCCGGAGCCGGTTTTCCGAGCCAGTACCCCTGGGCGTAGTCCACCCCCAGACGGCGAAGTTCGTCCATCAGTTCCTCGCTTTCCACGAACTCAGCCACTATCCCGGCCCCCAGGGTACGGGCCAGGGTCACGGCTCCGGCCACAAAGGCCCGATCTATCTCGTTCCGGTGCATGGAACGGACAAATTCGCCCTCGATTTTGATAAAATCTATGGGAAGATGCCGCAGATACCGGTAGGAGGAATAACCGGAACCGAAATCATCCAGGGCAAAACGGATCCCCCGGGACCTCAGTTTGCGGGCCAGGCCCCGGAGTTCGGTAAGATCCAGCACCGATTCCCGCTCGGTGATCTCCAGGACCAGATGTTCCGGAGAAAACCGATATTTCCTCCAGAGCTCCTCCAGGTGTTCCAGAAAATCCCTGCGCAGGAGGGCCACCGGAGAGACATTGAAAAAGAGAAGAAAGTCTTCCCAGGAGGAAGAGAGTTTTTCCAGGGTCTTTTCCCAGAGGATTTCCTCCATCCGCCCCAGGAGACCCATCCTTTCGGCCAGGGAGATAAACCTGCGGGCCGGAAGCGGCACCCCGGTATCGGTCTCCAGACGCATCAGGACTTCGTAGGCGAAGATCCCGCCCCGTTTTAGATCCACAATGGGCTGGAAATAGGGAATAATTCGGCGTTTCTCCACGGCCTCAAGCAGGGTCAGGAGATGACCGGAGGGTTCGAAGCCCTCGGCGGAGAGATCCGCCGGGGAGGGAATCTCTATACCTCGTTTTCCCTTCTTCTTGGCCCGGTACATAGCCCGGTCGGCCAGGAGAATCAACCTTTCCGGATCCGTGGCATGATCCGGAAAAACGGCCAGGCCTGCGGAGCAGGAAATCCCCAGACTCTTGCCATCCGGGGTGGAGAAGGAAAAGCCCTGCAGGGATTTGAGGATCCGCCGGGCCACGGAGAAGGCCCCCTGAAGCCCGGTATCCGGAAGGAGGGCCACAAATTCGTCTCCTCCGTAACGGGCCAGGATATCCCCGCGACGCAGCTGCCCGGAGATACGCTCGGCCAGGGAACGCAGAAGACGGTCGCCTTCCTCGTGACCGTAAAAGTCGTTGATCAATTTGAGGTTATCCACATCCAGAAACAGCACCGCCAGCCGAGACCCCCTTCTTTTAGCCCGGGCTGTTTCCGTGTTCAGGAATTCGCGAAAGGCCCAGCGATTGTAGAGCCCGGTGAGTGCATCCCGGGTGGCGTGAAACTCCAGGTGGCGGGTGTAATCCTCCATTACCCGCACCGAAAGCACCAGATTGAGGAGCAGGGAAAGGAGATTCTCCAGGATCAGAAACCGGGTTTCGTGCTCCAGCCCGGAGGCCGGAAGCCCCATCCCCACCGCCGCCCAGATAGCCGGATTGCGCAGAGAGACTATCTTACAAACCTGCGACAATTCCTCCGCCTCTCCCGGAAGGACGGCATCTTTCTCCAGGGTCTGAAAACTAAAGCTAAAGCGCGTTTTGCGGAGATTGGGTTCCGCATCTTCCAGGGTCTTTCGGATCCTTTCCCGGAGCTTTTCCCTTTTATCACCGGCCCGGGGGCAACATCCGAAGACCTGAACCCGATAACCCTTTTTCTCTTTCCAACCCACAAAAAGATAGAAGAAGGGAAAGATCTGGCGCAATTTCCCGGAAAATTCCCGCAGAAAGCAGGGCCAGTTGTGCAAAAGCTCCGGCGTGAGCACCAGGCTCCGGGTCAGACGCGAGGTCAGCTCAAAGAGATCCCGCTCCACCTCGGGCACCCTCTCCGGGGGCCTCGAACTCCCGGGAAGATTTTCGGAAATACGGGAAGCCTTCCTCGAATAAGGTGCACCCCTGAAACTGTACAATCTATCTCACCTGATACTGATCCACCTCCTTTTGAAGGAGGGTTGCGGTGCGGGCCAGGTCCTCGGCCCCCTTTTTCATCTCCTCGCTAGCCTGTTCGGCTTCCTCGGTACGCTGACGCAGCTGGCCGGTGATCCGATCCAGGACCTCCATGCGTTCGGAGATCTGGTTCAGGGTTTGGGCCACCTCGGATATAACCGCGGTCTGTTCCTCCACCGCGCTGGCCACCCCCACGGTGCGTTCCCGGGTGCGGGAGATACTCTCCAGGACGTGGGACATGTTCCTTTCCATTTCTTCGCCGCGATGGCTCAGGGCCTGCACCCGGTTTCGGATCTCCTTGGCCGAATCGGCGGAACTCCGGGAGAGTTCCTTGACCTCGTTGGCCACCACCGCAAAGCCCTTGCCGGCCTCCCCGGCCCGGGCCGCCTCGATGGTGGCGTTTAAGGCCAGGAGGTTGGTCTGTTCGGCGATATCCTGGATGAGGTCCGCGGAGTGCGAGATCTTCTGGATCTCCTCGGTGAGCAATCGCAACACCTCCCCCGCGGCCTTTACCTGTTCGTGGGCCTGATCGGATTCCTGAGAGGTTTCGGTGGCGTTGCGGGAGATCTCGTTCACCGCCTCGGTAAGCTGATTCAGGGAAAGCTGGATCTCGGAGATCTGGTCCCGGAGTTTTTCGGTGTATTCCAGAAGTTCCCGAACGTTGCCGAAGGCCTGCTGGGAATGATCCACATTCTGGGTCACCACCGCGGAAAACTCCTCAGAGGCCGAGGAGATCTGGACGATCCCTTCCTGTACCCGGCCGATGAAGTCCCGGAGGTTTCCTATCACCGTATTCATGGCCCTTCCCACCAGATGGATCTCATTGGAGGAACGTTCGGGGAGATCCACCTCCACCCGGAGATCCCTCCGGCTCACCCGCTCGGCTACGGCAAGAAGGTCCCGGGCCTCCCGGCGCAGGAGACCGGAGATCCACAGCACCAGCAGGGCTGCAACCAGCACCGACCCCCCGAAAAGGAGGGCGTTTTCTAGGAGGAGACGCTGTCCGAGATGGCGCTGTTCCTCAAGGGCCCGATCCAGATCCCGATACCGGGCGGCCAGCATATTTGAGGCCAGGGCATAGACCCGGGCCTCACTCTGATTCAGGGTCTTTAGAAGCTCGGCCAACTGCGGGGAAAGGTTGACCTCAGAGTTCAGGATGGCCTGGCGGCCCCGGACCAGCCGATCTTCCAGATCGGCCAGGAGGTCCTTGAGCTGCCGGGTCTGCTCTAGGAGCCGGGAATCGTTCTTTTGCCGGGCCAGGGCCTCGGTGCGGGAGATCACCCGCCGGGTTTCGGCCAGATAGCGCCGGGCCTCGGCCAGCCGCGCCGGATCGCGGGTGAGAAAGGCCATGAGAAAGGCCCCTTTCACCCGTCCGAAATCTCGCAGGGTCTTTTCTCCGGCCTCCAGCAGGGGACGATCGTATCCCTGAATCCGGGCCATAAGGTGCTGCATGGTCTCCACCTTGAAGGAGGCAAAAACGAAGCCCAGGGCCCAGAATACCGCCACCAGCCCGGCCACCAGGAACATAAAGGTGCGCAGACTGAAACAGGTTAAACAACG
>NZ_WFVX01000152.1:0-5162 GCF_015491435.1 Thermosulfurimonas sp. | reverse complement strand
TTACATATCCATCCTCTTTATAAACCGTAGCCCCAATAAGTCCCAGAGCCTCGGTGATCATGCGCCAGGCAGTCTCCGAAGAAACCGGTTTTTTGGAAATAATCGTAATCTTTCCTTTCAAGTTCTCGTCATAAACTACATTCTTGCCGAGTTCCTTGGCCAGGAACCGAATCAGGGTCTTCACCTCTACTTGATCAAAGTTGAGATAGACCCCGGAATCGGCTGCCAAAGCGGATATACTCCACCAAAAGAGCAGGATCAGTATCGGCCACGCCCTTCTCATCTCACCTCCGCCTTTAAGGTTAAAATTTTATCAGCCCTCTGAATTTTTACCGAAAGAGAAGAAGCAGTTTTGATGGTCTCGAAAATGCGAAAGGCGTCCTCGTTCTTCCGTACCGGAATCCCGTTTATGGCAAGAATAACGTCTCCGGCCCGAAGTCCGGCCCGGAAGAAGAGAGACCTGGGATCCACATATTCCACCCGGACCCCTATTATTCGCCCCCCTTGAAAATGAGGACGCAGACGAATTCTGGAAAAGAGAGATCCCAAGTCCGCCGTAAGTCGTTCGAGTTCTTCCCTGGAAATCACGAGCAGCCTTCGGGAAGATCCCGAGGGGCTCCTACCGAAAGATTTCCTTTCCGAAGTCCCGGGACCGGACGCAAAAATTTTTTGCACCACCCGGCGATTTTTAAAAAGAAGACTTACGGAATCGGGACGAATCTCCGCTACCCGCCAGCCCTTTACTCTGTCCCCTTCTTTGGCCCAGTAACTCTCTCTTCCAAATTTTAAAAGGGCCAATCTGGCTTTCTTTCCGTAATAAATTGCTCGGAGCTCCGGAGCCTCGATCCCGAAGGACTCCGGGGAAACAGAGGCCTCTTCTTCCGGAGGGAGGTAAAAACGGGCCCAAAGTTTCTCCAGGTCAAAATGGGCCTTGGGCGCACGCTCTGGCATCCTAGAGATCTTATTTTTAGATATCCGGGGAACTTCGCTTAACCTAAGCTGAAAATATCCGAAGGTAAGAAGGGTGCCTGCCGAACAGACAAAAAGTAAGACCGATAAGGCCCGAGCCCAGAAAAACATCAGGAAAACCTCCAGTAAACCACCTTAAAGCCGGAACCCCTCCTCTGGATAATAGCCTTAAGCTCCCCCTCCACCTCCCCTACCCTCACCTCAATGGTTACCCGAAAGTTCTCGCTCTTTACCGTGGCCCAGGGGCGCAGGTCATGTAAAATCTCAAAATTGAAACCTTCTATCAGGATAATGTCTTCAATTTTTTTAAAGGGATGGGTTCGGCGGTATTCTACCAGTTTTTCAGCCAAGGTTCTATCAATTCGGGGGCTTAAAGCCATAATGACTTCGGCAGGAGCGGTATTGAGATTGACCCGGCCATTACTCCATACCGTAGTAAGGGTGGAAAGCCCCGGATAAAAGGTAAACCCCTCGACTTTGCCGTAAAAGTCCTCCCGGGACATCCCCAGAAAGAGGAGCTCTTCAAGACTATCAAGCGGGGCCTTCTTGGGAGGGTACGTTCGATCCCAAAACCCGGATCCCCCAACCCATACCCGGAGGAGTTCCGGGGAAAGAGAGGTGACCCGAATTTCCTGGAAAAGCCTCTTTACCACCTTAAACCCTGCTTCGGTGCGCACCAGGTTGAGATTGAGGTAGCGCTCTTCGTCTTCCACCTGAACCCTGATTTCTCCTTCGGGAATGGGCAACTCAAGAGGATAAGCCCACCGATCGTTAAGCGTGTCGTAAGAGGGATCATCTTCTTTAAGATAAAGAGTTAAGAACTTTAGGGCCGAAACGGCTTCATGATAGGCCTGTTGTTTGAGATAGAATTTATGGACCAGGACCTCGGTCTGGCGAACCGCAAGAAATTCCTCGGAAATTATCCCGGATAAAACCATAAAAAATCCAAGAACCATCAGAATAATCATCTCCAAACCCGGCCCACCCTTACGGAAACGATCATCCTGGTGCCCTCCAGATTCACCTCAACCTTTTCGGGACTGCCGAAAAAACCCTCGTCTTCGGACCACCAACGACCTTTGTAAAAAACTTTGATCTTGAAGTTCTCAAAGATCCCCAGAGAAACCTCCTGACCTTCGTCGCAGGAAAAAATCTCTCCGTAAGGATAGGGCTTTTCGCAGTAAAACAATTCCTTGTCTTCATAGCGATACCTTACCTGAACCACTCCCGGATAAGTTTCCCCCACGGAGGTAATAAATCCCATATAAAGACCATCTTCCCTCCTCTCCAGCCGGAAAGAACGTAAGAGCCCTTCGATCTGATACCGTAACCGGTAGGAGAGGAGGATCTTTCGATAGAGGTGTTCGGCATCCTGCTGAAGGGTAAGGGCTCCACGGCCGGCACTACGGAAAACCGCAACCACCGTTCCGAAAATCAATGAAAGAAGGAGGAGCACTACCAGGATTTCGAGAAGGGTAAAACCCCTATCTCCTTTCGTAAAGGCGATAGTAAGCCGTTTCATTTCCTTGGGAAACCCGGTAAATCTCTTCCTGGATCGCAAGCCCTTTTACCTTAAAGGTGCGCCTCTCCACCTTTACTCCCTCCACCGGCTCCCCGGCCAGAAAAAGCTCAAGCCTTGAGACCTCCGAAAATAGATTTTCGGAGCGGGTCAAGGTATGTATAGCTAGGATATGAAGATGGAGAAGAGCGGTATAGGCCACTACCAGAATAATCAAAGCCACGAGGACTTCGATAAGGGTAAAGCCCGATTTTTTCATCCCACTATCATCCTGATTCTAAAATTTCCTTCGCCGGATGGATCCTCAGCGTGAAAGGCCTTAATCCGAAGGCCTTGTGCGTTGAGCCAGGAAAGCAGTCGCGCTAGATCCCTCCAGGAAAGCTCCATCTCCACCTCCACCCCCAAATATACTCCTCGAATGGTCTCCGGTTTAAATCCCTGCGAAACGAGTTTTTCCTTAAAAACTTCGGCAGAAAGGGGAGCCTTGCGGGAAGGGGCCTCGGTCTCAAGAAGGTAGGCCAGGTATCGGAGTCGGCTCCATTCCGTAAGGAGAAGACTTTGAGCTCTTTTAACCTCCGGTACCAGAAGCCCGAGGACCACAATCCCCAACAACATTAAAAGTCCCAAGAAAATCAGGGGATGCTGCCTCGGGTTAAGAACCTTCACCGCCGAATTCCAGGGTTACGATTTCGGTGCCTCCGGGAAGCTTCTTGACTTCGCAAAGCCTCCCGGGAAGCTCTCCGGCCTTCTCCTCCGGAATCTCTGCCTTGATGCGGAGCCTTCCCTCCTCAAAAGTGAGGGCCATAATCCTGGCTTCCTTCGGAAGACCCTCCAGGGCTTGCTTTAAAAGGCTCTGAAAGCCCGGTTCCTTGGCTTCTTCCACCAGGACCCGGAGCTGTTTGAGGGGAGCCACCACCGGGGTTCCAGGATAGTACTTGTGAAAAAGGGCTCTTTCACGGGCCTTCAACTGCCGGTATATTACGGGGACCCAGAATTTCAGGCCTCCCCAGAGCAGAGAAGAAAGGATAAGCCCCGTGAGGAGAATTCCAGAGATCCTGCGGGCCTTCTCGGGTTCAATCTCGAGAAAATAAGAATGAAAAGTCGGAAGATTGCGGCCCAGAACCCCCCATAGAGCAGCCCCGAAGGCGCTCACCTTTTCCGGAGGCACTGCGGGGACCCTTTTTATTTCCCTCCCGGTAAAAAATTTCTCCACCTCCGGAGAAAGACTCCCCCCTCCCGAGACCACCAAAGGCCCGGAGGAATCTCCCTCCTCGAACCCCCGCTGGCCATTGAGGAAACATCGGAACCCGGCCAGCCTCCCCTCTCGAACCCTCACCAGGGTCACCTTTCGACGACCGAAATCCACTATGGTCCCGTTCCTTAACCCCGTAGTCAGAAAAGCCCTTACCAGGGCTACCGGTTCGGCATCCCAGAACACTCCTTTTTCGAGTCTTTCCTCGGGCTCGGCCACCAGAACTCTGGCCCTTCCCTCTTCCCACCACAATTTCCAGAGGATGTGTCGATCTTTTAAAAAGGACAAAATTTCTTCCTGGAGATACCTTTCGGCCTCCTCAGGACGAGTTATTTCCGGGGGAAGATTTCTTAACAAAACTCGATGAGAGGGAATAAGGTAGATCCTTCGTCCCCGCGGGGATGAAGAAAGAACACGGTAATAGGAAAGGAACGGGAAAACTAGAAGGGTAACCCTCTTGGTGCCAGAGGCCCCCTGATCTATCCCCGTCTGAAAGATCAAATTTTTACTCCCCTTTGACCAGATTCCAGACCGAAAGATCGTCCTCCGTACCCTCTAGGCCATCCGGCCCCACGGAGAATAGTTCGTAAGGGTGTCCGTCTTCACCCGGTGAAAGATAAACGAATTCGTTTCCCCAACCATCCCGGGGTAGTTCGTCGAGATACCGATGCCAGCGCTTGGGAACGGGCGGAATCTCGGGCTTTTCCACCAGGGCGCGAAGCCCCTGCTCCGTAGTGGGATAGAAACCATTGTCC
Organism: Thermosulfurimonas sp.; assembly: GCF_015491435.1. Classification (NCBI taxonomy): domain Bacteria; kingdom Pseudomonadati; phylum Thermodesulfobacteriota; class Thermodesulfobacteria; order Thermodesulfobacteriales; family Thermodesulfobacteriaceae; genus Thermosulfurimonas; species Thermosulfurimonas sp. The sequence goes on along the minus strand of NZ_WFVX01000152.1, from coordinate 667 downwards.
ATACGAAACTGTTCCAAGGCCCCTTTAAGAGCCTTGAGTTGAATCCGGGTACTTTCGCGTCGGGCCTGATCCACTCTGCCCACCACCCTGGGAATAACGATCCCGGCCAGTAACCCCAGAATAATGATCACCACCAAAAGTTCGATGAGCGTAAACCCCAATCTATTTCTCTCCCCGCTTCCCTTCATTCTCCCCCTCCTCGGGAAAAACTACTTTTATTAATAAAGGCGAGCTTTCATGTCCTGCTCCGTCCAGGGCTTTTATATTATAAAGGACCACCCCTTTTAAGCCATCTCGCTCCTGAAACATGTTTTTCTTGACCTTAAAGAGCTTACCCTCCCTTTCCACCACATAACCCACTACATCCCTTGAAGGACTGGGATCCCATACCAGGACCAGGGTATTCCCCTTCAAAAAATATCCTCCTCCCGAGGGCGGCAAAGGTGGCTCCGTGTCTTCCATTTTGACCTCAAGGGGTTGAGAAAGGGGACCATAGATATCCGGACCGAAGGTTACAGCCGCCGAAAGAAGATAGGTCTTTCCCAAGGAAAGCCCGCGCAACGAGTGGACCCCCGGAGAAATCCGACGGGGATTTTCGAAATCGGGGTCTTTCCCCTTTTCCCAGACGAAAAGAGCCAGCCTCGGAAATAGACTGAGAACCTGAAGA
>NZ_WFVX01000151.1:0-18555 GCF_015491435.1 Thermosulfurimonas sp. | reverse complement strand
GTGGAATCGTGGTCATGCGGTACGGGGAAAACGCCCTTAATGTCATCCGCCGGGTGAAGGAACGCCTGAAGGAGATCGAACCCGCTCTTCCCCCGGGGGTCAAGATCGTTACCACCTATGATCGGTCGGACCTCATCCTCCGGGCCATCCATACCCTGAAAAAGACCCTGCTGGAAGAGATGGTGGTGGTCTCTCTGGTGATCCTCATCTTTTTGCTCCACCCTCCCTCGGCGCTTGTGGCGGTGATTGTACTCCCGGTGGCGGTGGCCCTTTCCTTTCTTCCCATGTACTGGTTGCGCATTACCGCCAACATCATGTCGCTGGGAGGGATCGCCATCGCCATCGGAGCCATGGTGGATGCGGTGATCGTGCTGGTGGAAAACGCCCACAAACATCTGGAACACGAATCCGGTACCCGGCGGGAGATCATCCTGCGGGCCGCCCGGGAGGTGGGGCCGCCTATCTTCTTCTCTCTCCTGGTGATCACCCTTTCCTTCCTTCCGGTCTTTGCCCTTCAGGCCCAGGAGGGGCGCCTCTTCAAGCCCCTGGCCTTTACCAAGACCTTTTCCATGTTCTTTGCCGCCCTGCTCTCCATCACCCTGGCCCCGGCCCTGATGAGCTGGTTTGTGCGCCGGGGCATATCCGAGGAGAAGAACCCTATCTCCCGCCTGCTCATAGCCCTCTATCGTCCCGCGCTGAAACTGGCCCTGCGGTTCAAATGGGCCGTACTCGGGGCTTCCCTGGTGGCCCTGCTGATCACCGTACCCCTCTGGTCCCGTCTGGGCTCGGAATTTATGCCTCCGCTGAACGAGGGTAGCATCCTCTACATGCCCACCACCCTCCCGGGCATTTCCATCACCGAGGCGGTGAGGGTCCTCCAGATTCAGGATCGCCTCATCCGCAGTTTTCCCGAGGTGAAGAGGGTCTTCGGTAAGGTGGGCCGGGCGGAAACGGCCACCGACCCCGCCCCTCTGTCCATGGTGGAAACCACCATCCTCCTCAAACCCCGCCGGCAATGGCGTCCGGGAATGACCTGGGAAAAACTCATCTCTGAACTGGATCACCGGGTACGTCTTCCGGGATGGACCAACTCCTGGACCATGCCCATAAAAGCCCGCATCGATATGCTCACCACCGGGATCCGCACCCCCATAGGGATCAAGATCTACGGTAAGGATCTGGGGCAGATCCAGCGTATCGGGGAGAAACTGGAGGCCCTGTTAAAGAATCTTCCCGGGACCCGGAGTGTGTATGCGGAACGCACCTTCGGAGGCTATTACGTGGATCTGATCCCGGATCGGTGGGCCTGCGCCCGTTACGGCCTGAACGTAGGGGAGGTCCTGCAACGCATCCGCACCGCGGTGGGAGGCACCATCGTGAGCTACACCGTGGAGGGACGGGAACGTTATCCCATTCTGGTGCGGTATGCCCGGGAATTCCGGGAGACCCCGGAGGACCTGGAACGAATCCTGATCAAGACCCCCTCCGGGGCCATGGTGCCCCTGAAGAATCTGGTCAGGATACGCGTCACCGGCGGCCCTCCCATGATTAAGGACGAAAACGGCTTCCGGGTGGGCTATGTCTATGTGGATGTAGCCGGTAGAGACGTAGGAAGCTACGTACAAGAAGCCCGCCGGCTGGTCCGGGAAAAACTGAAACTCCCCCCGGGGTACTTTCTGGAGTGGAGCGGTCAATACCTTTTTATGGAACGGGTCAAACACCGCCTGTCCCTGCTCATACCGCTTACCGTGTTCCTTATCTATTTTCTTCTTTATCTTCACTTCCGTAACTTTATGGAGGTGACCCTGATCATGCTTTCTCTGCCCTTCGCCCTGGTGGGCTCCATCTGGCTTCTTTATCTTCTGTCCTATCATCTCTCCGTGGCCGTGGGGGTGGGAATGATCGCTCTTGCCGGTGTGGCCGCGGAAACCGGGGTGGTAATGCTGGTTTATCTGGACGTGGCCCGCAAAAAACGCCTGGAATCCGGGAAACTCCGCCATCCTGCCGACCTGCGGGAAGCGGTAATCGAGGGGGCGGTGCTGCGTCTGCGTCCCAAGGTGATGACCGTAATGACCACCATCGTGGGACTCCTGCCTCTTCTCTGGTCTCGGGGGACCGGGGCGGATGTCATGCGTCGCATCGCCGCCCCCATGATCGGTGGACTGGTTACCTCCACCCTGGTCACCCTCTTCCTCATCCCCGTACTCTACGAGTGGTGGATGAGGAGAAGGATCTAAGTCTCCGAACGCAAAGCCCTATCTACGAGAACTATCCCTTCCTTCTCACAGGCAAGTTGAAAATCCCGGTCCAGAGAAACAAGATATTTCACCTGATAAAACTTACAAGTTGCCAAAATAAAAGCATCGTTTGACCTTAAACTATATTTTCCTAAGGTCTGGATTTTTGCCGAGCTTCTTCCAAGGAAGGCTAAGGGAAAGGTATAGCTCCGGCCAAAGAGAAGGCACGGGCTTGAAGAATTCCCGAGAAAACAATATGCTTTCGGACACATCCCTTTTAGGAGGCAGGTGGTGAAGGAGGAAAGCACGGTTCTGGAGGTCCGGCGCAGAAAGGCCGAAGAACTGGAACAGATGGGCTATTCCCTTTTCCCCAACGATTTCCGGCCCGCGGATCGAGCCGGGGTACTCCAGGAACTCTTCCGGGAATACGATCAACAGGCCCTGGAAAAGCTGGAACAGACCTTCCGCCTGGCCGGCCGCATGATGGCCCGACGGGACTTCGGTAAGGCCGTCTTCACCCATATCCAGGACGAGACCGGTCGCATCCAGGTCTTTGTAAAACGTGACGAAGTGGGAGAGGAAAAGTTCAAACTCTTTAAAAAGTACTTTGACATCGGGGATATCATCGGGGTGGAAGGGCCGCTCTTTCGCACCAAAACCGGAGAGCTCACCGTGCTGGCCAGGGATATACGGCTGATCACCAAGGCCTTCCGTCCCCTTCCCGAAAAATTTCACGGACTCCGGGACACCGAACTCCGCTATCGCATGCGCTACGTGGACCTGATCATGAATCCCCGGGTGCGGGAGATCTTTCGTGCCCGCACCCGCATCATTCACTATCTGCGGGATTATTTCATCTCCAACGGTTTCCTGGAGGTGGAAACCCCCATGATGCAGCCCATCCCCGGCGGAGCCACGGCCCGGCCGTTTAAGACCTATCATCACGCCCTGGATCTCGAACTCTATCTGCGCATTGCCCCGGAGCTCTATCTCAAAAGACTCCTGGTGGGAGGCTTCGAACGGGTCTTCGAACTCAACCGCAACTTCCGTAACGAGGGCATTTCCACCCAGCACAACCCCGAATTCACCATGCTGGAATTCTACGAGGCCTATGCCACTTATGAAGACCTCATGCGCCGCACCGAGGAGATCTTTGTGGGGCTGGCCCTGGAACTTTACGGAAGCCCGAAGATTACCTACCAGGGACAGGAAATAGACTTCACCCCGCCCTGGCCCAGGATCCCCTATCGAAAGGCCCTGATAGAGATCGGTGGGGTGCCGGAAGATATACTTGAGTCCAGGGAAAAGATCCTGGAGTTTGCCGCCGAAAAGGGAATCAAGGTGGATCCACGCGAACCCGTTCTCCAGAAGCTCTGGGCCAAACTCTTTGACGCCCTGGTGGAACCCAGACTCATCCAGCCCACCTTCATTACCGAGTTCCCGGTGGAGCTTTCGCCCCTGGCCCGTCGTAACGACCGGGACCCCTCCATCACCGACCGTTTTGAACTCATCGTAGCCGGGCGGGAGGTGGCCAATGCCTTCTCCGAACTAAACGATCCCCGCGATCAGCGGGCCCGGTTCGAGGAACAGATCCGGAAACGCCTGGAGGACGACCCGGAGATCCATCCCGAGATAGACGAGGACTTCATCCGGGCGCTGGAGTACGGTATGCCTCCGGCGGCCGGAGAGGGCATCGGCATCGACCGGGTGGTAATGCTCTTTACCGACTCTCCGTCCATCCGGGAGGTGATCCTCTTCCCGCATCTCCGACCGGAGGCCTGATGGGATTTTCCTTTGAATGGTTTGTGGCCCGGCGGTACGTTTTCTCCCGCAAGCGGGATCGCCTTACCGGAGTCATCGCCAATATTTCCGTGGCCGGTATAACCATCGGAGTGGCGGCCCTGATCGTGGTTATCGCGGTAATGAGCGGTTTCCAGGACATTCTGAAGGAAAAGATCCTCTCGGCCAATCCTCATCTGGTGGTGGAGCGGGTCTTTGGCCCCTTTACGGAATTTAAGAAAATCAGCCGGCGCCTCGAAGAGCTGGCCCGGCGTAAAGGCGTAAAACTCGAGGGTATCTATCCCTTTATCTCCGAACAGGGGTTGCTGATCTCCTCCTCCGGAGAAGCCGGGGTATTTCTCAAGGGTATCCCGCTTGAGGAGGTCCGACACCTCAAGACCCTGCACCTCCTCTCAGGAGAGCTTACGGATAAAGGATCCCCGCCTCCGGTATTCCTGGGCCGGCGTCTGGCCGAACGGCTGAGGGTTAGCGTGGGGGATCGGGTAAGATTGCTGCTGCCTCAGGGACGCATCACCCCTCTGGGCCTGATGCCCCGGTTCGTCACCCTCAGGGTGGCAGCCATCTTTGAGACCGGTCTTTATGATTACGACCTCTCCCTGGCCCTGGCCCCGCTTTCCACCGCCCGCCGGGTTACCGGGACCCCGGAAGCGGTAACCGGTCTGGAGATCAAACTGCACAACCCCTTCCAGGCCCGCAAACTGGCCCGGCTCATTCGTACCAACCTGGGTTACCCCTATTATGTGGTGGACTGGCAGACCCTGAATCGGAGCCTTTTCTCCGCCCTCAAACTGGAAAAGACCGGCATGTTTGTGGTCCTCACCCTCATCGTGGTGGTGGCGGCCTTCAATATCGTGGCCGCTCTGATCATGCTCATCTCGGAGAAACGGCCGGATATCGCCCTGCTCAAGGCCCTGGGGGCCACGGAACGAACCATCCTGCGCCTGTTCCTCTGGTGCGGGTTGCTTCTGGGAGGCCTGGGTACCGGTCTGGGACTCTCCCTGGGACTTGCCCTCTGCGCCTTTCTGGCCCGGTACCCGGTGATCCGGTTGCCCGGCGATGTATATCCCGTGGACTATCTACCGGTGCGGGTGGAGGCCCTGGATGTAACCATCATCGTGATCTCGGCCCTGATCCTGACCCTGCTTGCGGCCCTCTTTCCGGCCCGCCAGGCGGCCAAGCTCCCTCCGGCGGAGGTCCTGCGTCATGGATAAAATCCCGGCCCTGGAGGCCCGGAACCTGCACAAGGTCTTTCCTCATCCCGAGGGAGAGGTGGAAATCCTGCGCGGAGTAGATCTCCAGATCTGGCCCTCGGAAAAGGTGGCCATCGTAGGACCCTCGGGGGTGGGCAAGACCACCCTCCTCCATCTCCTGGGGGGCCTGGACCGTCCCTCCCGCGGACAGGTGCTGCATTTCGGAAAGAATATTCTGAGCCTTTCCGATGAAGCCCTTTCCACCTATCGGAATCTCCACCTGGGGTTTGTCTTCCAGTTCCATTATCTCCTCCCCGAATTCGATCCCCTGGAAAACGTCATGTTACCCGGTCTGCTGGCCGGCCATCCCCGGAAGGAAATGGAGAAAAGGGCCCGGGAACTTCTGCAACGTCTGGGCCTGGGCCATCGCCTTCACCATCGGATCTCCGGACTTTCCGGGGGCGAACGCCAGCGGGTGGCCATCGCCCGGGCCCTGGTCCTTTCCCCCCGTCTGATTCTGGCGGACGAACCCACCGGAAACCTGGATATGGACAGCGCCCGCGAGGTAACAGAGATCCTTTTGCAATTGAACCGAAAGTATGATACTACCCTTGTGGTAGCCACGCATAATCTCGAACTGGCGGCCCGCATGGATCGGGTGTTCAAGCTGGAGGCCGGTCGATTGAGGGAGGTATCCCTGTGAAAAGGCCCCTGCTGGTGATAGGGCTGGTGGTCTGCTGGTTTCTTGTGGGGACCAGGGCCACGGCCCAGGTCCAGGTGCGCCTTCCCCTTATTCTCTATACCCTGCGCTATCAGGGCCCGCATCCCCGCCCTATGCTTCTTAAGCGTCTGGAGGAAAGCCTCACCGACTATCTGAGAGAACAGGGATTTCGGGTAAAGATCCGGGCCGGGCCGCCTCCCACCCCTCAGAAGATCCGTCAAATCCTGGAAGAGGAAGGGGCGGTGGTGGCGGTCTGGGGAACGGTCACCGAGATCGGAGGCCAGGTGAGTTTCGATTTTTCCTTCCTGCGCCGGGACTGGGAAGCCCCCCGCCATGCCTATGTAGCCGGAGCCCTCTCGGATTGGCCCGAACTGGAAGATCAGGCCGGTGAGGTGCTGGTGGCCGGTATCCTGGAAAAGAAGAGGGTGGTGGCCGTAAGGGTGGCCGGCAACATGCGGGTGGATAAAGAAGTCATCCTGGACAAGGTATCCCTGAAACCCGGCGATTTCCTGGATCTGACAAAGATCCGGCAGGATATCAAGAATATCTATCGGCTGGGTTATTTCGAAGACGTACAGGCAGACGTGGAGGAGTCCCCCCAGGGGCTCATCCTTACCTACCGGGTGGTGGAAAAGCCTGCCATCAAGAGCGTAGTCTTCCAGGGGAACAAGGCCATAAGCACCTCGGATCTGAAGAAGGTGGTCAAGCTGAAGCCTCATTCCATTCTCAATCTCAAGGAGGTGGATCGGGCTGCCGAGACCATCAAGGCCCTCTATCAGCAGAAGGGATACTTCCATACCCGCGTGGTCCCGGAGGTCCAGTCCCTTTCCGGCCGTGAGGTCAAGGTGGTCTTCCGTATCCATGAAGGACGCAAGCTCTACATCAAAAAGATCGAGTTCGTGGGCAACCGGGCCTTCTCCGATAAGCAGCTCAAGAAACTGCTCTCCCTCAGCGAGAAGACCCCCTTTTCCTGGGCCAAGAAAGCCGTGCAAACCGTAAAAGGCTTCCTCTCCCCGGCCCCCTCGGTGGAACCCGGGGTCTATAGCCGGGCCTTCCTTTACCGGGATCTGGAAAAGATCGAGACCTTCTATCGCAATCACGGCTACATTGAGGCCCGGGTGGGAGAACCCCGGATCCGGGAGAAAAAGGGCTGGGTCTATATCACCATTCCCATAGAAGAAGGGCCGCGTTATCGGGTGGGGAAGGTGAAGGTCATCCAGGACCTCTACCCGCCCAAGCGCGTTCTCAAGGAATTGACCCTGCCCAAGGAAAAATATTTCAGCGTGGAGGCCCTGCGCCGGGACCAGATGCGTATCGCGGATCTCTTCGCCGACAAAGGCTATGCCTACGCCGAGGTCAAGCCGGAACTCAAACGCAACCCCAAGAGCCATACCGTGGATGTAACCTTCAGGGTCAACCGTGGCCCTCTGGTCTATGTGAATCGCATAGAGATCGTAGGGAATACCAAGACCCGCGATAAGGTCATCCGGCGAGAACTGCTGATCGTGGAACAGCGTCCCTTCAGCGCCAGTCGCCTGAAAAAGAGCGAAATTCGTCTCCGACGGCTGGGTTACTTCGAGGATGTCTCCATCGAAAAGGAAAAGAGCGTGCAGAAGAACTATATGGACCTGTGGGTAAAGGTAAAGGAACAGCCCACCGGAACCTTCAGCCTGGGAGCGGGATACAGCTCGGTGGATAAACTCATCCTCATGGGCCAGATCTCCCAGCGCAATTTCCTGGGCAAGGGGCAGACCCTCTCCTTTCAGGGTATCCTGGGCACCAGGTCCAACCGTTACGCCCTGGATTTTGCCGACCCCTATTTCCGGGACACCAAATTTTCCCTGGCCTTAAGCCTTTACAACTGGAGCCGGGAATACGAGGACTTTACCCGGGAGAGCTCCGGGGGAAGCTTTCGGCTGGGCTATCCCCTGAGCCCGGATCTCCGGGTTTACGGAGGGTACCGCTACGACGATACCGACCTCAGCGATCTCAATCCCTGGGTCTCCAAGGTCATCCGGGAGTCGCTGAACATCCACGTTACCAGCGCTCTGGAGGGAGGCCTGGTGTATGATACCCGCAACCGCTGGTTTGTCCCCAGTCGGGGGCTTCTGCAGCGTCTGGATTTCCAGCTGGCCGGAAAGTTTCTGGGAGGAGACAGCGAATATCTCAAGACCATCTATCAGGGGCATTTCTATTTCCCTCTCCCCCTGCCTCGCGACTTTGTGGGGCATATCCATCTGGGAGCCGGTTACATCACCGAGGGTTCCGGCAAGAGGGTGCCGGTTTACGAACGGTTCTTCCTGGGAGGGCTGAATTCCATCCGCGGTTATCGCTCCGGGGATGTGAGTCCCATAGATCCGGAAACCGGCGAACGCATCGGAGGCACCCGCATGGCCTTCATGCAGGCGGAAACCATCTTCACCCTGGTCAAAAGCATCAACCTGAAAGGGGTCCTCTTTTTCGATACCGGTACGGTCTGGGACAAGGAACACGGTTTTGATACCTCGGATCTGCGCAAGAGCGTGGGGTTCGGCATACGCTGGCTCTCTCCCATGGGGCCCTTGCGCGTTGAGTTCGGATGGAATATAGATAGAAAACCCGGCGAGGATAGCAGCAACTGGAACTTCCAGCTGGGAGGAAGCTTTTAAGCAGGAGGGAAGCCATGGCCAGGATCTGTCAGATTTGCGGCAAGCGTCCCCATACCGGGCATCAGATCAGCCATTCGGCCAAACGTTCCGGACGGTGGTGGTATCCCAATCTCCAGAGGGTAAGGGTGAAACTGCCCAACGGCCAGGTAAAACGCATGCGGGTCTGCACCCGGTGCATAAAGGCCGGCAAGGTGCAGAAGGCGGTACGCTAAGCCAGGCGTCTTTCCACCTTAAGCACCCCATCCACGGACCGCAGGTTGGCCATGATCTTTTCCAGGTGGCTGCGGTCCGTGACCTCCACCACGATATCGAACACAGCCCGGCGGTCGGGGGTGGTCTGCACCTCGGCTTTGAGGATATTGGCCTCAGCCGAACTGATGGCCCCGGAGACCGCGGCCAGCATACCCTTGCGGTCGTGGGTGATGACCGATAGCCGCACCGGATGAGCCCTTCCGTCGGCCTTGTCCCAGCGGATCTCCACCTTCCGGTCCTCGTCCAGGGCGGCCACGTTGGGACAATTCACCCGATGGACGGAGATCCCCCTTCCCCGGGTGATATACCCCACCACCTCGTCTCCGGGCACCGGATTACAGCAGCGACTGAGCCGGAAGAGCACATCCCGGGTGCCATCCATGAGGAGCACTTCCCCGTAGGAGGGAACCTCCAGAGACTCCGGCTCCCTTTCCGGTAGATCCCGCGGAGCCGGTGGTTCCTTTTCCTCGCAGAGATACTTCTTTAACACCTGGAGGGGGGTGATCTTCCCGTATCCCACTGCCGCCAGGAGGTCCTCGACGCTGCGGAGATTGAAACGTCGGGCCACCTCCAGGGCCTCCTCGGATTCCAGAAAATCCGCCAGATTCTTCTTGCGCTTGCGGAACTCCCGGGCCAGCATCTCCCGCCCGGCGGTAATCACCCGCTCCTTTTCCTCCTGCCGCAGCCACTGTCGGATACGACTCCGGGCCCGACTGGTCTTTACAAACTTGAGCCAGTCCCGGCTGGGACGCTGCTGGGGCGAGGTATCTATCCGAACCACATCCCCGGTCTCCAGCTTATAATCCAGCGGCACCAGACGACCGTTCACCCAGGCCCGCACACAGTGGTTCCCCACCTCGGTATGGATGGCGTAGGCAAAATCCACCGGCGTGGCCCCCCGGGGCAGGACCTTGATGTCGCCGTCCGGGGTGAACACATAGACCTCCTCCGGGAAGAGATCCAGACGCAGGGATTCCAGAAACTCGCGTGGATTCTGGAGTTCCTTTTGCAGTTCCACCAGCCGCTCCAGCCATTCGAATTTCTTGACCTTTTCCGGAGAAAGGATGGCCCCTTCCTTATAAAGCCAGTGAGCGGCGATACCCTCGTTGGCGATGCGATCCATCTCCTCGGTGCGGATCTGGATCTCGATGCGTTTTCCCTTGGGCCCCAGCACCGTGGTGTGAAGGCTCTGATAAAGATTGGGCTTGGGAAGACTGATGTAATCCTTGAAACGCCCCGGGATAGGAGGCCAGAGGGAATGGATGATCCCCAGGACCTCGTAACACTCCTTTACCGTCTTAACGATGACCCGAAAACCGATGAGATCATAGATCTGATCCAGCTGATCGATGGTGAGGCCGTAGCGTTCGAGCTTGCGATAGACACTCCAGAGGTGTTTGGTCCGTCCCAGCACCCGGGCCTGGATACCGTGTTCCTCCAGGGCCTCCCGGATCAGGTTCTTGACCTCCTCCACATAACTCTGGGCCTCCTCCACCCGTTTTTCCACCTCGGCCTTCAGGCGCTCGTAATCCTCCGGATACAGGTATTTAAAGGAAAGATCCTCCAGTTCCTGTTTCAGCCAGTCGATCCCCAGACGGCTGGCCAGGGGGGCATAAATATCCAGGGTCTCCTGGGCTATCCGACGACGCTTGTGTTCCGGCTGAAATTCCAGGGTCCGCATATTATGCAACCGATCCGCCAGCTTTACCAGGATGACCCGCAGGTCCTTGGCCATGGCCAGCAGCATCTTTCGGAAGTTCTCCGCCTGTTGATGGATCCGGCTGGTGGAGGGCAGAGAGGAGAGCTTGGTTACCCCATCCACAATCAGGGCCACCTCATCCCCGAAATGGCGCCGGATATCCTCCAGGGTGAAGGGAGAATCCTCCACCGTATCGTGGAGAAGACCGGCGGCGATGGTGGGAAGATCCAGCCTCATTCGGGCCAGGATATAGGCCACCGCCAGGGGATGGGAGAGATAGGGCTCGCCGGATTTGCGGATCTGCCCGGCATGGGCCCGGGCGGCAAAAACATAGGCCTTCTCCACCAGATAGGTGTTGGCCCCGGGCAGATAACTCTGGATCTGATCCAGAATATCGCTTAAACGAACTATACGCGGTCGTTTCACAATCTTAGTTTAAACCCGTTTTGGGATAGGAGTAAGAAGCCTTACCGCTGACAGAAAGGGCAGAAGGTGGTGCCGCGTCCGGCGATCTTCTGGTACTGAAGCGGACGCCCGCAGGAGGGACAGGGGAGCCCCCTTCGACCATAGACACAATGTTCCTCCTGAAAACGTCCGCTTTTTCCCTGCCCATCCACATAATCGCGCACCGAGGACCCTCGCAGTTCTATCCCCCGCCGGAGCACCTCCCTTATGGCCTCGTAGAGACGTTTCCTCTCCTGCGGGGAGAGATCCGCCGCCCTCCGGGCGGGATGAATCCCGGCCCGAAAGAGGGCCTCGTCGGTATAGATGTTCCCCAGACCGGCCAGAACGCGCTGATCGAGAAGCAGGGACTTGATCCGGCTGCGGGAAGCCGCCAGCCGGGCCTCAAACTCGGCCAGGGAGATCTCCAGGGCCTCCGGGCCCAGTTTTTGATAAAAGGGGTGCCGGGGAAGGTCCTCCCGGGGCAGGGCCTCGAGCCATCCGAACCCCCGGGGATCCGCATAATAGATACGCCCCCGGTCCAGTTCCAGGATCACCCGGGTATGCGAGGGTTCCGCGGTGTCCCCGGCCAGGATGAGGGCCCCGGTCATCCCCAGATGGACCAAAAGCAGGTTCTCTCCCCAGTCGAAAATAAGCAGCTTCCCCCGGCGGGAAATCCCCCGCAGGGTTCGCCCCCGGAGCCGGTCCCGGAAGGTAGCCGGATCCGGCCGGACCAGCCGGGGTTGCTTTATCATTACTTCCCTCAACCTGCTTCCCACCAGGGGGAGCAGGTCGCGACGGATGGTCTCCACCTCAGGCAGTTCGGGCATTTTGGACCTTGAGTCGGTAGATCTCCACCAGAGAGATGGCCAGGGAAAGGATGATCGGCCCCAGGAAGACCCCCAAAAGCCCGAAGACCTTGAGCCCACCGAGGATACTGAAGAACAGGAAAAGGGTATGAATTTCCGTCTGAGAACCCACGATAAAGGGACGCAGTAACGAATCGATCTGACTTATGACCAGGGCTCCGTAGAGCAGAAGGATCAGGGCCTTGATGACCGAGGCCTTAAGGAGCAGATAGATGGCCACCGGCCCCCACACCAGGGTGGTCCCCACCAGGGGCACGAAGGAGGAAGCCGCGGTAAGCAACCCCAACAACACCGCCGGGGACACCCCCAGCAGGAGGTAAATAATAAGGGCCGCCACCCCCTGCGCCAGACCGGTGAGCAGCCCCCCGAAGAGCACCGCCCGCAAAACCTCCTGCACCTTCCCGGTGATCCTTTCCGTCTCCTCCACGGTGGTGGGCAAAAGTTTTTTTAACTCTTCATAAAAGAGGTCCCCGTCCCGGAAGAGATAAAAAAGGGTGATGAGCATGAAGACCAGGTCCAGGAAAAGCTGGACCGTATTCCGGAAGAGGGCCTTCCCCTGGGTGAGGAGAAACTGACCGGCGCCGGAGGCCACCGCAGCAAGAAGCTGTTTGAGCTGATTTTCAAAGGGGGAAAGCTTGAGGAGGATGCTCTTGACCAGGGCATAGATCCGGGGATATTTCTGGAGGGAGAAAACAATCCCCTCCGGACCGCTCTGCAGGATCTTACGGGCCTGCCCCACGATCTCCAGGGCCTGCCGGGTAACCTCGGTAAGGACAAAGCTCAGGGGCAGGAGGACGAAAAAAACCACCAGAAAGGTGAGCAGAAGGGCCGAAAGCCCCCGTCTTCCCTTAAGGCGCCGGCGGAAAAAGCGATTGATCGGAAAGAGATAGAGCCCCAGGATGAGGGCCCAGAAGATGGGGCGAAAAAAGGGTTCCAGCAACCGCAGCAGGGCCCCGAAGACCACTATCACCAGGGCCCCGGCCAGAAAATAGGTTACCCATCTCCCATTCATGGTATTATCTTTTTACCGGATAACCCCGGAGGAGGAAAGAAGAACTTGGACCCCTGGTCAACCTGGCTCCTCATCACCCTGTTTGTTCTCCTTTCGGCCTTTTTCACCTGTTCGGAGACGGCCCTTTTTTCGTTGAGCCGTCTGGAGATCCGGAAACTGTCCCGTCACTCGCGGGCCGCCTGTCGCCTGGCGGCCCAGCTACTCCGGAGCCCTCAACGGGTTCTCACTACCGTGCTCATGGGGAACGAAATCGCGGATATCTTTTCCTCCTCCCTGGCCAGCTGGTTTTTCTTCCAGTGGCTGGGACACGCCGGGAAATGGCTGGCCTATCCCCTGATGAGCGGGATCCTCTTTCTATGGGGGGACCTCTTTCCCAAGGTCCTGGGGGTACGTTTTCGGGAAAGGGTAGCCTGTGCGGTGGCCAGACCCCTCCGGGTGACGGAGACGCTTCTGGCCCCGCTCCGCTGGCTGTTGCTGGGGCTGGCCCAGATCTTCTTCCGGCTGGCCGGAGTGCACGGCCCCTCCCTGCGGGTGCCCCCCGAGGAGGAGATCAAGCGCCTGGTGGAGGAGGCCTATCACTCCGGAGCCCTGCGTGAGGAGGAACGCCGTTTTATCTATAGTCTCTTCGAGACCGAAGAGACCCCGGTCTCGGCCATCATGACCCCACGACAGGAAATCTGGGCCCTTCCGGACCAGGAGGTAACCCCGGAACTCCTCTCCCGGCTGCGCAAGGCCCCCTTCCGCAAGATTCCCGTATATCGCGAAAATCTGGACCACCCTCTGGGAATCCTCTATGTTCAGGATGTGCTCAAGGCCCGACTCCAGGACCAAACCGTGCGCCTGGGGGATCTGGTGCGCCCGCCTTTCTTCGTGCCCGAAAAGACCCGGGTGCGTCGTCTGCTCGAGGAATTCCAGCGCCGCCGGGTCAAACTGGCACTGGTGGTAAACGAATACGGAGAAATAAGCGGCCTGGTCACCCTGGAGGACGTCCTGGAGGAGTTGTTCGGAGAAATCTATCAGGAAAAAGAGCTCAAGGAACCACCGCTTCAGGAAATCGCCCCGGGGTGTTACCGGGTCAAGGGATGGGTGCAGGTGGAAGACTTCAATCGGGAGACCGGGGCGGAACTTCCGGCCGGGGAATTCCGGACCCTGGCCAGTCTGGTGCTTCATCTCTTCGGGGAACTCCCCTCCGAAGGGGACGAGGTGGAGGGTTTCGGATTTCGTTTCCGGGTGGAGTCCCTGCGGGGCCGTCGTATTCAGACCCTATTGATTACCAGGCTCGAACATGAAACTTCTGGCTAGTCTGGTCTTTCTTTTTCTTCTGCTGGGGGAGGCCTTCTTCGCCGCCGCGGAAATCGCCATCCTTTCGGCGGAAAAGGTGTACCTGGAAAATCTCTCCCGCCGGCACCTGGGAGCCCGGCTGGCCCTGGAACTTCTGCGCCAACCGGAAAGACTCCTCACCACCACCCTGCTGGGGCTCAATCTCTGTGTTATCGCCAACGGAGTCTTCACCACCGGTTTTCTCCTGGAGATCTTTCCCCGTCACGGTCCCTGGATAGCTCTCCTGGGGCTTCCGCCGGTAATGCTCCTTTTCGGTCAGATCATCCCCAAGAATCTGGCCCGGGCCCGGGCCGCCACCCTGGCCCCGCTCCTGGCCCCTCCCCTCTATCTCCTCTCCCGCTTACTCCTGCCCCTGGTCTGGGTGGTTTCCGGACTCCTCAACCGCACCTTTCGGGCCTTCGGTCTCTCGGAAAGGCCCCTTCCCCGGATCCTGCGCGAGGAACTCAAAGGACTTATCACCTCCGAGGAACAACTCGAACCCCTGGAAAAAAAGGTCCTCTCCCGACTCTTCGAGTTCACGGAAAAGACCGTGGATCAGGTCATGGTACCCCTGGTGCGGGTCAAGATGCTCCCGGAGGAAGCCCCGGTGGAGGAGGCCCTGCGGATCCTGGCCCGTTACGGATTCTCCCGCCTGCCCGTATATCGCCATCGGGTTTATAAGGTGGTGGGCATGGTACGGGCCCAGGAACTGCTGGATGCTCCGCTGGAGGCCCCCCTCGGCTCTTACCTCCGGCCGGTGCGCTATCTGCCCGAGTTTAAACCGGCCTCCGAAGCCCTTTCCGAGATGCAACGGTCCGGTGAGGATTTTGCCGTGGTAGTGGATGAGTACGGAGCAGCCATAGGGATCCTCACCCTGGAAGACCTCATGGAGGAAGTGCTGGGAGATTTCCTGGATGAACGGGAATCGGAACCCCCGGCCTACCGGAAACTGGAGGAGGGTCGATATCTGGTCAAGGCCTTCCTGGAGGTGGAGGTCGCCCGGGATCTGGGAATAGATCTACCGGATGGGGATTACGAAACCGTGGGAGGCTTCCTCCTCAAACTGGCCGGACGTATCCCCCGCCCGGGAGAGAAATTTCGCTATCGGAACTGGGAGATCATCGTAAGGCGCACCACTCCCATGGCCATCGAAGAACTCGAATTCCGTCGTCTTTCCTAGTCCCCGCTTATCCCCAGATAGCGATTCAAATCCAGTCTGGAAACGGGAACCGGCGGGGGAGGCGGAATCTGAGAGGGCCCGGGGAGGACGCGCACCAACCTGAGCACCAGGTCGATGCGCAGGGGATGTACCTTCAACCCCACTTCTTTTCCCCCGGGACGCACCTCCAGGATCCTCCTTCCCTTCCAGGTCAGGAGATATCTCAGGGGGCCCCCCTTAAGCCTGAGGCTGTACCCGTGTCCGAGAGACACCTTCCCCTGCCGGGCAAGGTCCCGGGCCATCTCCCGGGGAACCCTTCCCAGAAGAAGGGCCGGCCAGAGTGTCCCCAGACGCGGTTCCGGGGGCACCAGATCCCAGCCACCGGTCTCCCCCCGGGTATAGAAGACCCACCGGATCCGGCTACCCTCAAGCCACAGGGAAAAAAGGGCCACCCCGAAGGGAGAAAGCCCCTCCGCATATACCCGGTTTTTTGCGGTGAGGATCACCGCCCTTCCTCCATAGGTCCTTCCTGCCCCCCGGACCCGGTAAACCACCACCGCCTGATAGCTCCGGCCGGAAAAAAGGGCCTTTTCCGGAAGGACTACGGGGTGCCGGGCACAGGCCCCCAGGATCAGAAGGATCAGGAGGAGGGCTTTTCGGGGCACGAGGCTACCTTCTTACGGATACGCTCCCGATCACGCCGGTGTTTGCTCAAAGAGAGCGCCTTTCGATACACCTCGCAGGCCTCCTTACATCGCCCCAGGGCCTGGAGAATATCCCCCTCGTGCTCCAGGATCACCGCATCCTTGGGGGATAGTTTTACCGCGCGTTGAATCTCCCGCAGGGCCTCCTTCAGACGACCCTGCTTGTAAAGCACCCAGGCCAGACTATCCACAATGTAGCCGGCCTGGGGCTGTTTTTTCAGGGCCTTGCGAATATACCGCTCGGCCACCTCCAGATTTTCGCCCAGTTCCGCATAGGTATAACCCACAAAGTTGAGCACCAGGGGATCATCGGGGTACCGTTCGAGCAGGGGTTCCACCAGGTTCAGGGCCTCCCGCAGACGACCCAGACAGGAAAGGAGCAACCCCTGAGTAAGAATAAGACTCCGATCCCCGGGGAACCGTTTTAAACCGGCCTGCACAAATTTTAACCCCTGCGGACAATAATCCATCTGTTCGGCTGCACTGGCGGCAAAAAAGTAAACCTGAGGATCCCCGGGCTGGCTGTGGACTAACTTCTCCAGAAAGGAGAGGGCGGCCTGGTCGCCTTTAAGTTCACGGGTAAGATCATAGATCCGCTGTAGGGCGTCATGATAAAAGGAACTTCCCGGGGAGATCTCTTGATAGATCCGCAGGGCCTCCTGTTTCCGGCCCTGTTTTTCCAGGATCAATCCCAGAAAGAACCTGAACCCGGTGTTTTCCGGATATTTCTGTAAGGCCTCGCGCAGGAGCTTTTCGGCTTCCTTCCATTTTTCCTCGGTAACCAGGATCTGGATCAGGGCCTGATAGGCGTGGATATCCTGGGGGTTGCGACGGAGAAACTCCCGGTAAAGGGTCTCGGCCCGGGGAAGGTCTCCCATCCGGCGCAGGAAACTACCGGCCTCCATTACTATTTCCAGACGATAAGAGGAAAGCTCCGCCGCCCGCAGATAGGCCTCCCGGGCCTCCTGCGGCTTACCGGCCCTGGCGAGCACACGGGCCTTAAGCAACCACAGGGTATAGGAACGGGGATGGACCTTGAGCAATCTGTCCAGAGAGGAAAGGGCCCCGGAAAGATCGTGCTGGGTCAAATAGGCGCTAAGAAGCAGCCCCAGGGCCTCCTCATTGGTGGGGTCCTTCTCCAGGACCCTTTCCAGGGTTACCGCCGCCCGGGCCGGACGCTTTTCCGAAAGATAGATCCGGGCCAGAAGGAGCAGCAAATCCTTGTCGTCCGGGGCCTGCTTCAGGGCCTCGTGCGCCAGGGTCTCGGCCTTTTCGTATTGCCCCAGACGCCCGTAGATCTCGATCAGGAGTTTGCGAGGATAAAGGGCCCGGGGGTCTTCCTGCAGGACTTTATAGAGCTCCTTCCGGGCCAGGGATAGCTTTCCCGCCTGATAGGCACGCATGGCCACCAGGAAATGGTAATAGGCCTCGGCCCGGCTCCCGGCCTGAGCCGGGGCTCCCAGGACCCACCAGACCAGCAGACTAAGCAGTAGCCCCTTCCAGGGCCAGCGGATAGTTGTGCGCATCCGGCAACCTCTCCTCGAGATACTTGCGCAGTTTCCTCAACAGGCGTTCCTCTATCTGCCGCACCCTCTCCCGGGAAATCCCGAAACGTTTCCCGATTTCCTGAAGGGTGAGCGGCTCCTCGGAAAGGAGACGTTCGTAAAAGATCACCTTTTCCTTGTCCTGTAGGGTCTTACCGAATTCGTGAAGGATCTGGGAGAAACGGGCCAGAACCTCGTCGCGGGCCAGACGATCCTCCACCGAAGGGGAGGGATCCCGCAGGAAATCTCGATAGGTATCCTCGGAATCGTCCTTGAGCGGGGCCTCCAGGCTCACATCCGAGGCGGAAAGACGCTGCTCCATCTCGATGACTTCCTTCTCCTTCACCTTCAATCTCTGGGCCAGCATCTTGGGAGTGGGCTTGAAACCCAGGGCTTCGAGCCGTTCCTTCTCCTTCTTGAGATTGTAGAAGAGTTTACGCTGGGCCTGAGTGGTCCCGATCTTAACCAGCCGCCAGTTGTCCATGATGTACTTGAGAATGTAAGCCTTGATCCAGAAGGAGGCATAATAGGAAAATTTTACCCCCCGGTAAGGGTCGAACTTGCGCACCGCCTGAAGCAGCCCCAGGTTACCCTCCTGAATGAGGTCCAGAAAGTTGCGGTTCCAGAACTGCTGAAATTCCAGGGCAATCTTCACCACCAGGCGCAGGTTGGAAGTTACCAGTTTGTAGGCCAGGCGCGGATCCCGCGTCTCGTAATATTCCTTGGCGATACGTTCCTCCTCCTCCCGGGAGAGAAGGGGGAACTTGCTTATCTCCGCAAGATAGCGCTGCAGGGGATCGACCCCGGAGGGAAGCCTCTTTTCCTCCTCCAGGGGGGCCGGGACCGGAAGGGTGCCTTCGCCCTCGGGCCCCCGCCCCTCGGCCTCGGGGAGCGAGGGATCCTTCGGGGAAGCCTTCTTCTTAGAAGCCATGAAAGATATTATACCCTACCCCGTCCCC
>NZ_WFVX01000150.1:0-8590 GCF_015491435.1 Thermosulfurimonas sp. | reverse complement strand
TTCCAGGGGTTACCCCCTCCGGGTGTTACCCGGCGCCCTGCCCTGCGGAGCCCGGACTTTCCTCCGGAGGCTCCACCTCCTCCGGCGGCCGCCGACCGCCCCTTCCCTTAATCCAAAATTAAGGACTTCCTCCCTCCCTTTCAAGCCGGGCCTGGTGATATTCCCCGAGAAGCTCGTCTATAAGCTCCTGCACCGAAACGATACGATCCACCCGCCAGGCGTTGGCCCCGGCGAAAACGAAACCGGCCTCCAGGTTCCCCCGCTGGGCATTGATCAGGGCGGCGGCGATACAGTAGGGACTCTTCCGGTAATCGCAACTCCGCAGACAGTGATACATGCACCGGTAGGGCCGCTTCTCTCCGGCTTCCACCTTGCGCAGGAAAGACCCCCGCAGGGCCCTTCCGGGAAGACCCACCGGACTCCTGATGATGGTAAGGTCCTCCTTACCGGCCCTGAGAAAGGCCTCCTTGAAGGCCGGAGAGGCATCACACTCATGGGTGGCCACGAAACGGGTACCCATCTGGACCCCGGAGGCCCCGATCTCGTGAAGATAACGGTAAAGGTCGTAGCCGGTGTAGATCCCCCCGGCGGCAATTACAGGTATGGCCTTTCCGGCCCGGTCCTCAAAGGGCTTGAGGGCCTCGATCACCCGGGGAACCAGAACCTCCAGGCGGGACTCCGGGGCCTCCAGCTCCTTAACGGAGAAACCCAGGTGTCCTCCGGCCTGCGGGCCTTCCACCACCACGGCGTCCGGCACACAGCCGTATTTTTTCCACCAGCGCTGGGCCACGAGTTTGGCGGCTCGGGGGGAGGACACAATGGGGGCCAGCTTGGTGCGTGAACCCTCGGGCCGAAGTTCGGGAAGATTAAGGGGCAACCCGGCCCCGGAGAAGATGATGTCCGCTCCGGCCTCGCAGGCCGCCTGCACCAGGGGTTCAAAATCCGTGAGGGCCACCATGATGTTTACGCCGATGATCCCCTCCGGGGCCTTCTCCCTGGCAAGCGCAATCTGGCGCTTGAGCCCCCGGATGTTGGCCCGGGTGGGATCCCGGAAAAATTCCGTCTCCCCCTCGTAAAAACCCACCAGGGCCGCGGAGATGACCCCGATGCCTCCGGCCCGGGCCACCGCCGAGGCCAGACCGGCCAGCGAAATCCCTACCCCCATCCCTCCCTGAACGATGGGGACCGGAGCGGTCAAATCACCGATCCGCAAAGGAGGAATTCCGTTCACCGACATAGCCTTTCCCTTCTCCCAAAAGTGACCGTAAATCTAACATGAGCCCTTACCGCTGCAAACTCTCTAAACCTTGGCTATAATTAAAAAGATGGCCCGACTCTGCACACTCAAGGACTGGCTGGAGGCCTTTGAACGAAAACAGCAGGATGATCTGCGCTTCTTCCGGGAGGTTCTCTCCCGAGGGGAGGTGATCTCCGGTCTTTCCCGGGAACTGCGCCGACGCCTGCGGGAGCGCCAGGCCTATTCCTCCTTCTTTAAACGTCTCTCCTGGCACCATCTTTCGGCGGAGGAACTTTCCTGGTGCGAAAAAAAGATGGAAGAGATCCTGCGACGGGAGGACGAACTCCGCCGGCTGCTGGATCGTCTCCTCAGCTGGCTGGAGCAAACCCCCTAGAGCAGGACCTTTCCGGTCATCTCCCCCGGGATCTCCAGCCCCATGAGATAGAGACCGGTGGGGGCTATGTCCGCAAGGATTCCCTCCTTTAAGCGGGACCCCTTGAAACGGTCGTCCACCAGATAAAAGGGCACCGGATTGGAGGTGTGCGCGGTATGGGGGTGTCCGGATTCATCGGCCATGACCTCGCAGTTTCCGTGATCCGCGGTCACGATAACCGGGCCTCCGTGCGTCTCCCGAAAGACCCGGATCACCCGTCCCACGCATTCGTCCACCACCCGCACCGCCTTGATGGCCGCCGAAAGCACCCCGGTGTGTCCCACCATGTCGCCGTTAGCGAAGTTGAGCACCACCAGCCCGTAACGTTTTTCCCTCAGACGGCGTTCCAGTTCGGCGGTAACCTCATAGGCACTCATCTCCGGCTTGAGGTCGTAGGTGGGCACGTCCCGGGGGGAGGGAATCAGTTTTCTTTCCTCACCGGGAAAGGTCTTCTCGTCGCCTCCGTTGAAGAAATAGGTCACGTGGGCGTATTTTTCGGTCTCAGCGATGCGCAACTGGATCAATCCGGCCCGACTGACCTCCTCCCCGAAGATCCGGTGCAATTTTTCCGGAGGAAAGGCCACGGGAAGATGGAAGTGTTCATCATAGAGGGTGAAGCAAACGAAGTACGCCAGCTGAGGCCATTTTTCCCGGGTAAATTCCTTAAAATCCGGCTCGGTAAGGGCTCGGGTGAGCTGACGGGCCCGGTCGGCCCGAAAGTTGAAAAAGACCACCGTATCCCCGTCCTCTACGGTGGCCACCGGATGACCCTCCTCGGTTATCACCGTGGGTTGAATGAACTCATCGGTTTCCCCCCGGGCAAAGGCCTCACGCACCGCGGTGAGAGGATCCGGAGCGGTCAGACCCCGCCCCATCACTATGGCTTCATAGGCCCGACGGGTGCGATCCCAGCGTCGATCCCGATCCATGGCGTAATAACGTCCGGATACCGTAGCCACCCTGCCGCAGGAAAGCTCGTCCATCTTCTGTAAAAGGGCCTGCAGAAAACGATCCGCCACATCCGGGGCGGTATCCCTTCCGTCGGTGAAGGCATGTACAAAGACCCGATCGGAAAGCCCCTCCCGGGCGTAAAGTTCCAGCAGGGCAAAGAGATGTTCGATATGGGAATGCACCCCGCCATCGGAAACCAGACCCATAAGGTGGATCCGTCCTCCGGATCGTCTGACCTCCTCGGCCACCCTCAGGAGTTCGGGATTTTTAAAGAAGGTGCCTTCGCGAATGGCCCGATTGATGCGGGTAAGATCCTGATAGACAATGCGCCCGGCCCCGATATTGAGGTGCCCCACCTCGGAGTTTCCCATCTGGCCCTCGGGAAGCCCGACGGCCTCGCCCGAGGCCCGCAGCAGGGTAAAGGGATATTCCGCCTTCAGGGCATCCAGATGAGGGGTGCCGGCCAGCCGAACCGCATTGGCCCGCTCCTCCTCTCGCCAGCCCCATCCATCCATGATAATTAAAAGTAAAGGCTTAATCTCGGACAAGGTTTTCCTCCTTCCGAAGATCCTCCGGCTCTATCCGCGGGGCTTCGACCCAGAGACCCTCCAGATCATAGACCTGACGCACCGGCTCGTAGAAGAGATGCACCACGGCATCGCCGTAATCCATGACCACCCAGTGCCCCTGGGTGAGCCCCTCCACCCCGGAGGGAGGTATTCCCAGCCGCGCGGTCTCGGATTCCAGAAAATCGGCCAGACCCTGAACGTGACGGGCCGAACGTGCACTGGCAATAAGGATAAAATCAGTATAGGAAGATCGACCCCGAACATCCAGTACCACCAGATCCTCACCCTTCTTCTCCCGGATCAGACGGATCAGCAGACGCACCAGCTCCAGAGAATCAAAGGCCATCTACAGACGACCCTCCGTGACCAGACGGGCAAAATGCTCGAAACTGCGGTCGTAGGTGCGTTCGGCCTCCGGAGGAAAACAGCAGCCCGGAAGCTGCCGCATGGAAAGATGATACTTCAGACATTCACAACATATCCCCTTCTTCGGACAGGGTTCGTAGGTACAGTTGCAACGTTTAAGATTGGATTCCCTCTTGCATTCCATGGTCTCCCTCCTTCCTCAAAAGTTAAGACCTTCCAGGGAGTATTCCAGTATCTTCTCCAGCCGTTCCGGGGGATCCTTACGGTGAAAATGACAGGCATTGCAGGAATTAGGCTGCTTTTCGAAACTTCCGATCTTAAGGGTCCAGGAGGGAAAGACCACCCGGAACTGGTGGCTGTGAATATCCCGCACCAGACCCCTGCGGGCCACCAGGGGCATATGACATCCCACACAGATGTTCACACTGTGGATCCCGTGGACCCCTTTGTTCTTCACCTGATGACATTTACGACACAACAAACTTCCCGGAAGCTTGGTCTGAAACCGGTTGGCCCGGCCCTTACTGTGGACCTCGTGACAGTCCCAGCACATGACCCCGGCTCGCGAGTGATTGCTCTTTAACCAATCGTTATACTGTTCATAATTGGCCTTGGGACTTCCGTCCGGATAGAGGATGGGCTTGAGGATAAAGGTGAATTCGAAGGATTGGCCCGGCAGATAGCCCCGGGGATAACGGTAACGACCATCCGGGGTTTCTCCCCGGCTATGACAGGCTCCGCAGACCATGGCCGCTATTCGGTAGTTGGGGATCCGGGCCGGATTGACAATGGTTTCGAATTTCTTCTCCGCAGGAGCCTCTATGTGCTTCTCTCCGGGACCGTGGCAGGCCTCGCAACCTATACCCAGCTCGCGAAAACGGGTGACCAGGCGCTGACCCCGCCTCTCCAGTCGAAGACCGGTTACATGACAGCCCATACATTTCTCCTGATACAGGGTGGAGGGCCAGTAATCGTTGAGGTCCCACTTTTCCCCCTCCACCACCCAGCTCAGGGGAAGAATGCGCAGTTCTCCGTTCGGAAGCTCGGTAATGAAAAGCTCCTTCCAGGTGCCGCCCAGGATGTACTTGACCCGGTAGGCCTCGGTCTTACCGTTGTGGGTGATTTCCATCCAGAATTCCCGCCCCCGCCGAAAGAGACGGAACTTTCGACGCCCGAAACGCAGGACCACGTTGTTCCAGGGAAGAATAAGGGTTTCATCCGTGGCCTCCTTGAGCATATAGGGATGGAGGGTGGAGCGCCAGCCCCGGTAAATCTGAGGATGACACCTCTTGCAGGCCCTGGACCCCACGTAGGAATTGGCCCCTGCCGGAAGGCTCCATAAACCCAGGATTATCGCGGTGATCAAGAGGCGTTTAAACATCCAGCTCCCGGTACTCCATAGCGTGGGTCTGAATAAACTCCCGACGCGGTTCCACTTTCTCCCCCATCAGGGTGGTGAAGAGTTCATCGGCCTCGGCCGCGTCCTGGACCTCCACCCGAAGGAGGGTACGGCGCTCCGGGTCCATGGTGGTTTCCCAGAGCTGCGAGGGGTTCATCTCTCCCAGCCCCTTGTAGCGCTGGATATGTAACCCCTTTCGACCCAGCTCCCGCACCCGCGAGAGAATGGAGGAAAGCCCGGAAACCAGATCCTCCCAGACCCCGGTATCCTCCCCCACCTCCAGACGGACCTCCTTCCCCAGATAGGGTTTCAGCTTTCCGTAATAACGCAACACCTCCCGAAACTCGCGCCGGGTGGGTAACTCCGGCCCCACGGAAAAGGAAACATACCCGCTTCGGGTGGAGGTGACCTCGAACTCGTAAGCGGATTCACGATGGGCGCTGGGCTTTACCCGTCCCACCGCATAACCCTTTTCCCTGAACACCCGGGTAAGCTCCCTTACCCTTTCCTCGTCATCGAAATGGTCCGCCCGGGTGAACCCCTGCCGCACCAGGATAAGGACCCCTTCCGGAGGAATACCCCGGCGCAGGAGTTCGGAAAGGGCCCTCTCCAGACCGGCCAGGTGTTCCAGAACCGTACGCGTCTCCGGGGAGGAAAGCTCTCTTCCCTCCACCTTGAGCTTAACCTGCTTAAGGGCCCGGGTGAACAGATAAGCATCCAGTTCGGCATCGTCCTTGAGATAGACGTCTTTCTTACCCTCGTTTACCCGGTAAAGAGGGGGTTGAGCGATATAGAGCCAGCCCCGCTCGATGATCTCGGTCATCTGGCGATAAAAAAAGGTAAGGAGCAGGGTACGAATATGGGCCCCATCCACATCCGCATCGGTCATGATGATGATGCGCCGGAAACGACTCCGGTCGGCATCAAAGTCCGGACCGATACCGGCTCCCAGGGAGGCCACCAGCTGCTTGATCTCCTCGGAGGAAAGGACCTTGTCTATGCGGGCCTTTTCCACGTTGAGGATCTTTCCCCGCAGGGGGAGAATGGCCTGGAAACGTCGATCCCGGGCCTGCTTGGCCGAACCACCGGCTGAATCTCCCTCCACCAGAAAGAGTTCCCGTTTTTCCGGATCCTTTTCCTGACACTCGGCCAGTTTCCCGGCGGTAAGCACCTCCAGGGCCTCGCCCTTCTTACGGGCGATCTCCCGGGCCTTGCGGGCTGCCTCCCGGGCCCGGGCCGCCTGTACCACCCGGGTGGCGATCCGGCGGGCCTCCGAGGGGTTCTCCTCCAGGAAACGCATCAACCCCTCAAAGACTATGGACTCCACCAGGGGCTTGATCTCGCTGTTCCCCAGTTTCATCTTGGTCTGACCCTCGAATTGAGGGTCCGGCATCCGGATGGAGATCACCGCGCAGAGCCCCTCCCGCACATCCTCGCCCTCGAGTTTGACCCGGAGGTTCTTGGGTAGCCCCTCGGCCCCGGAGAGGTAGCGATTCAGGGCCCGGGTAAGCGCGGTCCGGAAACCCACTACATGGGTACCACCCTCCCGGGTGTGAATATTGTTCACATAGGCGTAAAGGGTCTCGGTGTAGCCGTTATGATACTGAAGGGCCACCTCCACCTGCACCAGATCCCTTTCGCCGGAGATGTAAACCACCTTCCGGTGTACCGGTTCCCGTTTCCGGTTCAGATGTTGCACGAATTCGACCAACCCGCCCCGGAAATGGAACTTTTCCTCGGCTCCGCTTCTTTCGTCCTGAAGATAAAAACGCACCTGCGGATTCAGAAAGGCCAGTTCCCGCAGACGATGCCGGACCACCTGGTAGTCGAATTCCTGTTCTCCGAAGATCTCCGGATCGGGTTTGAAGGTGATCCTGGTTCCGGAACGCTGGGTGCGACCCACCTCCTCCACCGGGCCCTCGGGTACTCCCCGGGAATATTTCTGGCGATAGATCCTTCCCTCCCGATGGACCTCCGCCACCAGCCATTCCGAAAGGGCATTGACCACCGAAACCCCCACTCCGTGGAGACCACCGGAAACCTTATAGGCCGTCTTTTCGAACTTTCCCCCGGCATGCAGCCGGGTCATGACCACCTCCAGGGCCGAAACCCCCTCCTGGGGATGGATATCCACCGGAATACCCCGCCCGTTGTCCTCCACCGTGGCCGAACCATCGGCATGGAGGATCACCCGGATCCGATCACAGTAACCGGCCAGGGCCTCATCCACCGCGTTGTCCAGGACCTCCCAGAGGAGATGATGAAACCCCTCCGACCCGGTGGAACCGATGTACATGGCCGGCCTTACCCGCACCCCCTCCAGACCGGAAAGCACCCTTATGGCTTCCGCACCGTAAGCCTGCACCATTTCCGACCCTCTCCTATACCGCCATGGGCATGACCAGGGCCAGAAACCCCGGATCCTCCGGACCGGTTATCCGACAGGGGGTGCGTTCGGAACCGATGTCCAGCTCCACCTCCTCGGACTCCATCACGTTGAAGACATCCAGGAGATAACGGGCGTTAAAGTTGATGGTGAAGGGATCGCCCTCGTAGGAAAGAGGCAGTCTCTCCCGGGCCTCCCCCAGTTCCCCTCCGCTTCCGGTAAGGACCACCTCTCCGGGAGCGAAATCGAAACGCACCACCCGGTATTTGTCCGAGGCCAGAAGACTGACCCGTTTCAGGGCCTCGGTCAGCCGTTCCCGATGCACCAGAACCCTCCGGCCCGGATCCCTGGGGATCACCGCCCGGTAGTCCGGAAACTGCCCCTCGATCAGCCGGGCCAGCAGTACCCCCTCCGAGGAGGAAACCACGAAATGATGATCCTGGATGCCCAGGCGCACCACCACCTCCTCGGAGGCCATGCGTTTTATCTCCTGGGCGGCCTTGCGCGGAACAATAACCCCCTCCTCCAGGGGAAGAACCTCCACCCCGGGCACCTCCCGATCCACCAGGGAGAGCCGGTGCCCGTCCGTGGCCACCAGCCGCAGGTTCTCCCCCTCGCGGGTAACCAGGATCCCGGAAAGGGCGTATCGAGCCTCGTCCGTGGCCGCAGCATAAAGGGTCTTCTCCAGCATATCCTCCAGGGTCTCGCCCGGCACCTCCACCACGGTTTCCCCGGAAATATCGGGCAGGCTGGGGAAATCCTCCGGGGCAAAAACCGAAAGACGATAGGTGATATCCTGATCCAGATCCCTTATCTGTACCCCTCCTTCCAGCTCCCCTTCCAGGATCAGGGTTTCCCGGGGAAAATTCCGGACGATTTCATAAAACTTTCGGGCCGGAAGACAGAAGGCCCCTTCTCCCTCCAGCTCCACCGGGACCTCTCCCCGGTAGCCAATCTCCAGATCCGTGGCCGAAAGGCTCAGGACATTCTCCCGTCCCTCCACCAGGACGGTGGAAAGAATGGCCATGGAGGACTTTCGATCCGCAACGGCCTGAACCCGATTGAGGATCTTCAGGAGTTTATCCCGTTCTATTACCGCTCTCATTTTTTAGACTCCTTATAAAAAATTCTTAATAAGGGGCCGGTATTGCACCGGGTAAGCGTAACCCCTGAGGAGGACGCTTTTTATACTCCTTGCTGGAGGTGGAAGATGCGGTGGAAAAAGGGGTGGATAAACCCGGAGCCGGAT
>NZ_WFVX01000149.1:0-15565 GCF_015491435.1 Thermosulfurimonas sp. | reverse complement strand
GGAGAAACTGCGCGAGCGTTACGGAGTCAAGGCCCGGATGGATCTTCCCCACATCCCCTACCGGGAGACCATCCGCAAACCCGCCCAGGGGGTCATCTATCGCCACAAAAAACAGACCGGCGGACGGGGGCAGTTTGCCGAGGTGCACTTCCATGTCTTTCCCCTCCCCCGGGGCCAGGGGTTTGAGTTCCTAGAGACCCTCACCGGAATGAACGTCCCCCGCAACTTCGTCCCGGCGGTGGAAAAGGGGGTGCGGGAGGCCATGGAAAAGGGACCTCTGGCCGGATACCCGGTGGTGGATGTCAAAGTGCAGTTCTATGACGGCAAGTCTCACGAGGTGGATTCCTCGGACATGGCCTTCAAGATCGCGGCCTTTCATTGCTTTAAAAAGGCCCTGGAACAGTGCGAGCCCGTGCTGCTTGAGCCCATCATGGAGCTGGAGATAAAGGTCCCGGAGGAAAACATGGGGGACGTGATCGGGGACATCAATGCCCGGCGGGGGAGGGTCCTGGGTATGGAGGCCCGGGACCGGATGCAGCTCATCCGGGCCCAGGCCCCGCTCTCCGAACTCTTGCGTTATGCCCTGGATCTTAATAGTATTACCGGAGGTCGGGGAACCTTCCGGATGCGGTTCTCTCATTACGAGGAGGTTCCTCCTCCTATAGCGCAGAGGGTCATTGAAACCGCCAGGGCCGATCAGGGTTGATGAAGGCCGGAGTACTGAGCATAAGCGACCGCGGGGCTCGCGGGGAAAGGGAGGATCTCTCCGGAAAGATCCTGCAGGAAAGACTCCGGTCCGCGGGCTTTGAGGTCTCCTGTTACCGGGTGATCCCCGATTCCTACGAGGAGATTCTGGCCTTACTGGTGGACTGGTCCGATCGAGAAGGGCTGGATCTTGTCCTCACCACCGGAGGGACCGGGCTATCCCCCCGCGATGTAACCCCGGAGGCCACCCGGGCGGCGGTGGAGAAGGAGATCCCCGGGCTGGCCGAGGCCCTGCGGTTTCACGGGAGCAAATACACCCCCAGGGCCGTGCTCTCGCGGGGAATAGCCGGGATCCGCGGACGGACCCTCATTATCAACCTTCCCGGCAGTCCCAGGGCGGTGGAGGAGGCCTGGGAGGTCCTCTCCCCGGTTCTTAAACACGCCATAGAAAAGATCCAGGGTTCGGAGGAGGAATGTGGCCGAGGTTAAGCTTACCCGCATGGTAAAGGCCGCCGGCTGAGCGGCCAAACTTCCGCCGGCGGAGCTGGCGGAAATCCTGAGCCGGTTGAACCTTCCCCGCACTCCGGAACTCCTTCTGGGGGTGGAGCACGGCTCGGATGCGGCCATCTATCGCCTGAGCGAAGACCTGGCCCTGGCCTTCAGTGTGGACTTCTTCACCCCGGTGGTGGACGACCCCTATCTTTTCGGTCAGATCGCCGCAGCCAACTCCCTTTCGGATCTCTATGCCATGGGGGCTCGCCCCCTTCTGGCCCTGAACATCGTGGGTTTTCCCAAAAAGGGCCTGGATCTTTCCCTCCTTCAGCAGGTCCTCCAGGGCGGAGCTGACAAGGTGGCCGAAGCCGGGGCCGCCCTCGGCGGAGGACATAGTATAGACGACCCGGAGATCAAGTATGGCCTGTGTGTGGCGGGTCTGGTGCATCCGGAAAGGTTCGTCTCCAATCGGGGTGCCCGTCCCGGAGACCGGCTCTTTCTCACCAAACCCCTGGGGACGGGTATCCTTACCACCGCTCTCAAAGGAGGGATGCTCTCTCCGGAGGACCCGGCCTACGAGCATCTGATAAGGACCATGGCCTCGCTCAATCGAGGGGCCTCGGAGGCCATGATGGAGACAGGGGTACATGCCGCCACGGATATCACCGGGTTCGGCCTCCTGGGACACGCCCTGGAGATGGCCGAGGCCAGCGGGGCAACCCTGGTCTTCCGGGCCTCGAGCATCCCGGTACTCCCCCGGGCCGAGGAGTTTCTCAAACTGGGATTCTCCCCGGAGGGAGATTTTGCCAACCAGAGCTTCTGCATGAAAAAGGTGCGCGTGCATTCCGGGGTGGATCCGGTAAGGCTGGCCCTTCTATATGACGCCCAGACCTCAGGCGGACTCCTCATCGCCGTGGCCCCGGAAAAGGCCCGAGAGTTACAGCATCGCCTGCTGGAAAAGGGGGTGTTCGAGGCCGCCGAGGTGGGAGAGGTCCGGGCCGGGGAAGCGGCTATCGAGATCTATCCCTGAGCCCTTACTTTCCCAGATACTCCCGGACCTTTTTCTCCAGATACTTTTCCCCGGCATACCCCACCAGGCGTTTTACCACCTGTCCCTTGCGATCGATGATAAAGGTGGTGGGAGTGATGTAGATGTTGCCGAAGGCGCGCATGATCTCCTCGCTGGCCAGACCCACGGGATAGGTGATCCCCTTGGCCTCCACAATTTGAGGCAGAAGCGGGGCGGCTTCGGTATCGGTCATCAGGCTCACTATCACCAGACCATCGTTCTTGTATTTGCGATAAAGCTTGGCCAGCTCCTTGAGCTCCACCATGCAGGGGGGGCAGTGACTGGCAAAGAAATTGACGATCACCACCCGCCCGCGGAAATCCGAAAGACGATATTCCTTGCCGTCAAGCCCGGCGAACTTTATCTCTGGGGCCTTTTTGGGATAGGAAAACCCCATGGACCAGAGGAAGACCAGACTCAACAGCAGGAACGGAAGCGTTTTCCGCATGCTCAAACCTCCTCCAGATTCTTCACCAGACATTTTAATCCCCGGGCCAGAGAGAGAGCAAGGTCCCGTCCCTTTTCCGGACTGGCCTTGGCCGGGTCTCCCCATACCCCTCCGGGCCAGTAAGGGCGTTTCCTCGCCACCAGTATATGTTTGGGAAAACGGGGATACTCGGCCGGAGCGGTACCCTTCACCAGATGGGGATAAAAGTGCTGGATAAGGGAGGTCTCCCATTCTCCGGCGTGGGCATCGTTCGGGGTCTCTACCAGATCCGCGGCGGCCTCGCGCAGGAGATCCAGGATGGAGGCCACGGCTATGCGTACCTCCGGGTGGCGGCTCAGAAATTCCTCGGCGGCATCCAGGATAAAGGCCATGTGGGTGCCGCCGGCGTGTCCGGAGACCAGGAGAAAACGCCGAAACCCCTGCCGATAAAAGGAGGTCAGGAGATCCAGGACCAGGGCCCGCAGGGTCTCGCCGCGCAGGGATAGGGTCCCGGGATGATCCGAGGTGCTGCGACAGAGACCGTAATAGACCGGCGGGGCCACCAGCAGGGGGATCTCCCGGGCCGCAAGCTCCGCAACCCCATAGATGGTGTAAACATCCGTGGCCAGGGGAAGGTGGGGGCCGTGTTCCTCCACCGAACCGAAGGGGATGAGCACCGGGGTCTCCCGGGGGAGGGTTTCCAGCTCGGCAGAGGTAAGATGTTCCATCAGCATGGTCCGCACCTTCCGTGGGAATTTAGAGCGCAGCTTAATCCCCGGGCGAGATTCTGACAACGGTAAGACGGGCCTGCAAGGTCCGGGGTTAGGGATTAAAATATGCTGGGTTATGAAGAAGGTTTATCTGCGTACCTTCGGCTGCCAGATGAACGAATACGATTCGGAGCGCCTTCTGGCGCTTCTTGCGGGGGAATATGTACCCTGTCAGGCCCCGGAGGAGGCGGATCTCATCCTGATCAATACCTGCTCGGTGCGTCGTAAGGCCGAGGAAAAGGTCTATAGTATGGCCGGGCGTTTCAAGCATCTTAAGGCCCGTCGCCCGGAGATCATCATCGGGATCTGCGGCTGTGTGGCTCAGCAGGAAGGGGAACGTCTCCTCAAACGCTTCCCCCATCTGGACCTGGTGCTCGGGCCCCAGAACATCTACCGGATCCGCGAGATCCTGGAAGAAATCGAGCGCACCCGAAGGCCTCAGGTCCGGGTGGAAATGGAGTCCAGGTTCCGGCCCCCGGTGGTGGTCCCCTCTCTGGATGGAAAACGTCCCATAAAGGCCCAGGTCACCATCATGCAGGGCTGCGACAACTTCTGTTCCTACTGCGTGGTTCCCTATGTTCGGGGCCGGGAGATCAGCCGTCCTCCGGAGGACATCCTGCGCGAAATCGAATGTCTGGTCCGGCAGGGGGTGCGGGAGGTTACCCTTCTGGGACAGAACGTAAATTCCTACGGCAAAAAGGAAAAGGGGTTCCCCTCTTTCGCCGAACTCCTCCGGATGGTGGCGGAAATTCCCGATCTCTGGCGCATTCGTTTCACCACCAGTCATCCCCGGGATCTATCCGAGGACCTCATGCGGGCCTTTGCGGAGGTGGAAAAACTCTGCGAGCACCTGCATCTTCCGGTACAGTCCGGTTCGGATCGGATCCTCAAGCGCATGAATCGAGGCTACACCCGGGAGGAATACCTGGGAAAGATCCGCAGGTTGCGGGAAATCTGTCCGGAGATTGCCCTTACCACGGACATCATCGTGGGTTTCCCCGGAGAAACCGAGGAGGACTTTGCGGAAACCCTCTCCCTTCTGGAAGAGGTCCGCTATGACGAGATCTTTTCCTTCAAGTATTCGGATCGCCCTTACGCCCGGGCCCGGGAATTCCCGGAGAAGATTCCTGAGGAGGTCAAGGCCGAGCGCCTAAGCCGGGTGCATGCCCTCCAGGCACGCATTACCGAGGAGATCAACCGTAGTTATATCGGTCGGGAGGTGGAGGTTCTGGTGGAGGGCCCCAGCGAGACCCGTCCGGAGCTCTGGACCGGGCGCACCCGCACCAATCACGTGGTGAATTTCTCCGCCCCGGCGGGTCTGGATTTGAAAGGGGCCCTGGTTTATGTTTTTATTAAAGATACCGGCAAACACTCCCTGCGGGGGGAATATCGCCGCACAATCCAAGGCCCATGAGGAGGCCAAAATGAAAGTAAAGATGAGGATCCAGGCTGTGGCCATGGATCCGGTTACCAACAGTCCGGTGATGATCCTCCAGGAAGAGGAGGGAGAAAGGGGGCTTCCCATCTGGATCGGGATCCTTGAGGCCACAGCCATTGCCAGCAAACTGGAAAACATAGAGTTTCCCCGTCCCATGACTCATGACCTGATGAAGAACATCCTGGATCGCCTACAGGTGCGGGTACCCCGGGTGGAGATCTGTGACCTGCGCGATAATACCTACTACGCCCTGATCACCCTGGATCTCGGGGGGAAGGAGATCCAGATCGACGCCCGTCCCAGCGATGCGGTGGCCCTGGCCCTGCGCACCGGGGCGGAGATCTACGTGTACGAAGAGGTGCTGGCCAAAAGCCAGGCCCTGGCTGAGGAGGCCCAGAAAAAGGCCGAGGAGGCTACCGCTGCCACCTCGGAAACCAACCGGGAAAAGCTCAAGGACCTTCTGGAGCGTCTGGATCCCCAGGCCTTCAAGTACAAGATGTAATGTTCGACCTCCACTGTCATTCCCTTTTCAGCGACGGGGAACTCCTTCCGGCCGAACTTCTGCGGCGGGTAGGGGTAATGGGGTATGAGGCCGTGGCCATCACCGACCATGCCGACAGTTCCAATATGGACTTCATTCTTCCTCGCCTTATCCGGGTGGCCGGGGACCTCAATGTTCATTCCTCCTGCCGCCTGATCCCGGGGATCGAGATCACCCACGTGCCCCCTCCCCTGATTCCGGAGCTGGTGAAACGGGCCCGGGAGCTGGGGGCCCAGATCGTGGTGGTACACGGGGAGACGCCGGTGGAACCAGTGGCCCCGGGCACCAACCGGATGGCCATCGAGGCCGGGGCGGATATCCTGGCCCATCCCGGCCTCATCAGCGAGGAGGAGGTCAGGCTGGCTGCGGAAAAGGGGATCTTCCTCGAACTTTCCGGACGCAAAGGCCATTCATTGACCAACGGTCATGTGGCCCGTCTGGCCCGCAGATTCGGAGCCCCCCTGATCATCAACTCCGATGCCCACGCCCCCGGAGATTTCATGAGCGCCGAACAGGCCTTTCTGGTAGGGAGAGGTGCCGGGCTTTCCGAGGAGGAGGTCCGGGAAATCTACCGCCGGGCCCGGGAGCGTTTCCTCCATGCAACTTAGGGAGATCTTCCTGCGGGCGGGTTATCCTCCCACCACTCTCAAAGACCCGCCGGCGGTGGTGCTGAACCTGGGTTTGGCCCCGGAAAGGGTGCAGGCCGATCTCCTGGTCACCGACGGGAAAAGGCCCCTTCTGGTCGCGGACTATGCGCCCGGAGCGGTCCGATCCCGTACCCGGGGGCTGGTGGCCTATGCCCGTCTGGCCTTTCCCGAGGGGCCCCCGCCTCTGGTCCTTCAAACCAACGGCCGGGATTTCGTGCTGGTGGAAACGGAAAAGGCTCGGGAAATCGCCTACGGCGGTCCGGAAGTAATCCCTTCCTATGAGGCCCTTCTTTCCCGATCCTCTCCGGCCCCGGTGGATTCGCGACGCCGGAAAATCGAGGAAAAGATCCTCTTCATCCACTCCACCGGGGGCTGACCGCCTAGGAGGCAGGCTGGAGCCTGCCCAGAAGCTCCCGCAGGTAACGGAGACTGGGGGCCACCGCCTCCTCGGCGTGAGCCTCCAGGGTAAGCACCGGGGCCAGCCCCCGGTCATACACAAAACCCAGGATCTCCGGGAAGGGAATGGTCCCCTCCCCCAGGGCCAGGTGCTCGTCCCAGTCCCCGCGATTGTCATGAAGATGGATCTCGGAAAGATAGGGATAGAGCCGGGGTAACCACTCCTTCCAGTGGGTGCGGGCAAAGGCCTGGGCGTGTCCGGGGTCGAAACACCAGGTAAGTCCGGGATGGGCCTCAAACAGGGGAAGCAGCACCTCGGCCGAGGGTTCAAATACGTTCTCCAGGGCCAGGGTAAGCCCCAGCTCTCCGGCCTCGGCCAGGAGGATCTCCAGGGATCGGTGCAGGCGCTCCTGCCATCGGGGGACCTGTTCGCGATGATAACCGGGATGGTATCCGCTGTGAAACACCACCGTCCGGGGATCGAAAAGGAGGGCTATCCGCAGGGCCTCACGCAAACGCCGCACACTGGCCTCCCGCACCAGAGAATCCAGGGCCCCGGGCGAGAGATCACAGAAAGGGGCATGGACGTTACACCGCACCCCGGCCTGGTGCAACTCCTCGGCTACCCGACGGAAATCCTCAAAACGATAGGTATCCAGGGCCTCCCGGTCCAGAGAGACCTCCACCCAGATCCCCTTCTCCCGCACCCGCGGAAGATATTTTTGCACCAGAAGATCAAAGGGGATGGAGACAAAGATCTGCGGCTCCCTCATCGCCGATAGAACTCCTTTAGATTGTCCACGATGTATCGAATCTCCTCCTCCTTAAGATAGGGATGCATGGGAAGACTCAGGACCTCCCGGGCGGCTCTTTCGGTTTCGGGAAGGGAGCCCGGAGGAAAGCCCAGCTCCCGGAAGACCGGTTGAAGGTGCAGGGGAAGAGGGTAATAGACCGCGGTGGGAATGCCCTTTTCCGCCAGCCACTTACGCAGCTCGTCCCGGGCCTTGACCCGCACCGTGAACTGGGCCCAGGAGGAGGTAAAACCTTCGGGAATATGGGGGGGAACGACCTCCGGCACCCCGGAGAGAAGCTCGCGATAAAGATCCGCCACCCTCTGTCGGAGGCGAATTTCCTCCCGGAGATAGCGAAGTTTGACCCGAAGGATGGCCGCCTGAATCTCGTCCAGGCGACCGTTTATCCCGGCCCATTCATAGTAATAGGGACGGGTCTGACCGTGGACCCGCAGGGCCCGGATACGTTCGGCAAGGCTCACCTCCCGGGTAAAGACCATTCCTCCGTCCCCGGCCCCTCCCAGGGGTTTGGAGGGAAAAAAGGAGGTGGCTGCGGCCTGACCGAAACTCCCGGAGGCCCTTCCCTCAAGCTTTGCCCCCAGAGACTGACAGGCATCCTCGATGAGGACCACCCCGTATTCCTCACACAGGGGTTCTAGGGCCCGGAAGTCCGCCGGAAGTCCGAAAAGACTTACCGCTATCACCGCCGAGACCCTCCCCTTAAGTCTCTCCAGGGCCTCCTTTACCGCCGGCGGGGAAAGATTATAGGTAAGGGGATCGATATCCACAAAATAAGGTTTCAGGCCGGCCCGGAAGACCACCTCCGCCGTGGCCACGAAGGTGAAGGAGGGGACCAGGACCAGGGAGCCGGAGGGAAGTTCCAGGGCCCTGAGGATGAGGTAGAGGGCGTCGGTGCCGGAGGAGACCCCCACGGCCCGGGGAACCCCGACGAAGCGAGCCAGTTCCTCCTCCAGGGCTTCCACCTCCGGCCCCAGAACATAGCGGGTGCTGCGGAGGACGCGCAATACCGCCTCCTCGATCTCCCTTCCGTAACGCCGGTATCCCCTGCTCAGATCTATGAAACGCACGCCCTGAACATAACACCCTTTTGCCCTTCGGAAAACCGGAAAAGTTTTCCAACGGGGTTATAATGAACCCATGCTCCTGGAACTTCTGGAGGCGGAATCTCCCCTTACCTTCGCCCGATATATGGAACTCTGTCTCTATCACCCGCGCTACGGATATTATGCCCGCGGGCCGCGGCTGGGACGCTCCGGAGACTACTTCACCTCTCCCACGGTCCACCGGGTCTTCGGAGCCACGGTAGCGGTGCAGATCCTGGAGATATATCATCTCCTGGGGGAACCCCCGGACTTCACCCTGGTGGAGATAGGAGCCGGAGAGGGCTACCTGGCCCTGGACGTCCTCTCCTATCTTTCCCTCAAGGGGCTCTCCTTTCCCTATCTCCTGGTGGAACCCCTGCCCAACCTTCGGGCCCTGCAGGAGGAGACCCTCCAGCCCTTCGCCGGACAGGTACGCTGGTTGACCTCTCTTTCCGAGCTTTCGCCCTTTAACGGGGTAGTGCTGGCCAACGAACTTTTCGACAGCCTGCCGGTGCATCTCCTGGAGAAGACCTCCGAGGATATAAAAGAGGTCTATGTCCGGGTGAGGAAGGGCCATATCGAGGAGGAACTTTCGGCCCTGAGCGATCCCCGGCTTTTGGAACGTGTCCTCCCCTACGCCCTTACCTGGCCCGAGGGATACCGGACCGAGGTGTGCCTGGAGCTGGAGTTCTTTTACAAGGAGCTTTCCAAGAAGATGATCTCCGGGGGCCTGATCATCTTCGATTACGGTTATCCCCGGGGGGACTACTATCATCCCTCCCGCACCCGGGGGACTCTTCTGGCCTACTGGAAACACCGGGTGGTGGACAATCCCTATCTACGGCCCGGGCATCAGGATCTCACCGCCCATGTGGATTTCACCGCCCTGCGGGAACTGGCGGAGCGGTACGGATTCCTCAATCTGGGGTTCACCCAGCAGGCCCCCTTCCTGGTTTCGCTGGGGGTGGAGAAGGTGCTGAACGAGGTCTCCGAAAACACGGTTCGGGATCGGGAGGCGCTGAAACTCCTCCTTCTTCCGGAGGGGCTGGGGTCCACTCACTGGGTCCTCCTTCAGGGACGCAATCTTCCCCCGGTCAGGTTACGCGGGTTCGGCTTAAGCAATCGCCTGCATCTGTTATATTAGGTGCCCATGGATACGCGCTTTCGGATCCTGGTCCGGGACGAACGCACCCGGGCCCGGGTGGGCCGTCTTCTTACCCGGCGAGGGGTGGTGGAAACCCCGGTCTTCATGCCTGTGGCCACCGCGGCCAGCGTGAAGGCCGTGCCTCCGGAGGTGGTGGCCGGATTATCCGCCCGGATCCTCCTGGCCAATACCTATCACCTCTACCTGCGTCCGGGGCCGGAGGTCATCCGGCGCTCCGGGGGGTTGCACCGGTTCATGAACTGGCCCCGGGCCATCCTCACCGATAGCGGCGGGTTCCAGGTGTATAGCCTTTCCCGCTTCCGGAAGATAGAAGAAAACGGGGTCCGCTTCCGCTCCCATCTGGACGGATCGGAACATCTCCTTACCCCGGAGAAATCCCTGGCCATCCAGGCGGATCTGAACTCCGATATCCGCATGGTCCTGGATGTGTGTATCCCCTACCCTTCATCCCGGGAGGAGACCCGGGAGTTGACCCGCTTAACCCATCTCTGGGCCGAGAGATCGCGGGCTTACTGGCGCAAGCACTCCCAACCGGAGGTTCTCCTCTTCGGAATCGTTCAAGGAGGAATGTTTGCGGATCTGCGCCAGGAAAGCGCCCGCACCCTGGTCTCCATGGACTTCGATGGTTACGCCATAGGGGGGCTTTCGGTCGGGGAACCCAAGGAGTTGATGCTGGAGATGCTCGAGGCCTCGGTGGAGGTCCTTCCCGAGGATCGGCCCCGTTATCTCATGGGGGTGGGTAAACCCGAAGATATTTTAGAGGCCGTGGCCCGGGGGGTGGATATGTTCGATTGCGTGCTTCCCACCCGCAACGCCCGCCGGGGTACGGTTTTCACCTCCCGGGGCACCTTTCACATCCGCAACGCCATTTTTAAGGAAGACTTCCGCCCTCTGGACCCGGAATGCACCTGCTACACCTGCCGCCATTTCAGCCGGGCCTATTTGCGTCATCTCTTCCATTCCGGAGAACTTCTGATATACTTTCTGCTCACCGTACACAATCTCCATTTTTATCTGCGTTTTATGGAGGAAATTCGCCAGGCCATACGCGAAAGGCGTCTGGAAGAGTTCAGAAAAAACTTTTACCAGCAGAAGGAGGACACATGTGGGAGGTAGTTTACGCCATGGGAGGCCCCCCGTCCCAAGGGGCCCAGGGAGGACCGGCCAGTCTCATCGCCACCTTTGTACCCCTCATCCTCATCTTCCTGGTGTTCTATTTTCTCCTCATCCGCCCCCAGCAGAAGCGGGCCCGGGAACACCAGCGTTTTGTGGATAGTCTGCACAGCGGGCAGAAGGTCATCACCGCCGGCGGACTTATCGGTCACGTGGTAAAGGTGGAGGGGGACGAGGTCCTTCTGGAGGTAGGCAAAGACATCCGGGTCCGGGTCCACAAGCAGTACATCTCCGGGCCGGCCTAGGCCTCGCCTATCTCCCGAAGCCATTTTTCCAGGGCCTGAAGGGCCCTTTCGGCCAGGAGACGGTATCGTTCTTTCTTGGGGAGTTTTCTTCTGCGGCCGGAGTCGGGGACCAGAGGGGGAAAAAGTCCCCAGTTGATATTCATAGGCTGGAAATGGCGGGGGTCCGCCTCCATGAGATAGCGGATGAGGGCCCCGTGGGCGGTCTCCGGCGGGGGGACCACCGGGTCCAGCCCCCGAATCAATCGCGCGGCGTTCACGCCGGCGATAAGCCCCATGGCCGTGGATTCCACGTAACCCTCCACCCCGGTGATCTGGCCGGCCAGAAAGACCCGCTCGCAGGAACGGAGCTGAAGGGTGGGTTTCAGGACCCGGGGAGCACAGACAAAGGAATTCCGGTGGATGGAACCGTAACGGGCGAATTCCGCCTGTTCCAGCCCGGGGATTAACCGAAAGACCCGTTCCTGTTCCCGATATTTGAGTTTGGTCTGAAACCCCACCATATTGTAGAGGGTGCCCTCCCGGTTCTCCGGCCTCAGCTGGACCACGGCATAGGGTTCGCGCCCGGTGCGCGGATCGATCAACCCCTTCGGTTTCATGGGGCCGAAACGCAGGGTATCGCGTCCCCGTTCGGCCATTACCTCAATGGGCAGACACCCCTCAAAATACCGGGGTTCCTCGAAGTCCTTAAGCGGCACCTTCTCGGCCCGCAGAAGTTCCTCCACGAACCGTTCGTATTCCTCCCGGGTAAGGGGACAGTTCACATAGGCCCCCTCGCCTTTTCCGTACCGATCGGCCCGAAAGACCCGATCCCAGTCGATGGAATCGGCATAGACGATGGGGGCGATGGCGTCGTAGAAATGGAAATAATCCTCCCCGGTCAGGCGTTTCAGATCCTGCGCGAGGGCCTCGGAGGTGAGCGGCCCGGTGGCCACAATCACCAGGCCCTCCCGGGGTATCTGGCTGACCTCTTCCCGTACGATTTCCACCCGGGGGTGATCCTCCAGACGCCGGGTGACATAGGCGGCGAATAATTCCCGATCCACGGCCAGGGCCTTTCCGGCCGGGACCTCACTGGCCAGGGCCGCCTCCATGATCAGGGAACTGAGGCGCCGCATCTCCTCCTTGAGGAGCCCCACCGCGCTGGTAATCTCCCTGGAACGCAGGGAATTGGAACAGACCAGCTCGGCCAGTTTCCCGGTTCGGTGGGCCGGGGTGAGTTTGCGGGGCCGCATCTCGTAGAGACGGACCCTCACTCCTCGCCGGACCAGTTGCCAGGTGGCCTCGGACCCGGCCAATCCCCCGCCGATAACGGTCACCCTTTCAGGCATAGAGCACCACCCCGGCCCGCCGGGGATCCCCGGCCCCGGTAAGATCGTCCCGCACCAGGTGCACCCCGCCGAAATAAAGATCCTTCCTGGGCCAGAGATTTAGCGGCCTCACCCATTCCTTCAACCCCTCCGGAAACCCGGGTTCAGCCTGAAAGACCCCCTCCTCGAAATGGAGACGCGGGGCCTCCACCGCCGCCTCGGACGAAA
Source organism: Thermosulfurimonas sp. (assembly GCF_015491435.1). Lineage (NCBI taxonomy): Bacteria > Pseudomonadati > Thermodesulfobacteriota > Thermodesulfobacteria > Thermodesulfobacteriales > Thermodesulfobacteriaceae > Thermosulfurimonas > Thermosulfurimonas sp. Next base: position 3,068 of record NZ_WFVX01000149.1, on the reverse strand, counting down.
GCCCGAAAAAGGAGAGGTGAAGAAGCACCTGAAGAAGGGCCGAACGAATCCTTTTACTTCCCCCGGAGCCCAAAACCCAGCGCGAACCTCCCACCTGAAGGAGGCTGGGGGCCATCATGGAGGGAATGCGTCGGCCCGGGGGATAGGAAAAGAACCCCCGGGGATGGAGGTCCTCCTCGCCCAGGATGTTGTTCAGGACCAGACCGGCCTCGGGAAAAAACATCCCGGCCCCCTCACCGAAGGTAAGGGTGATCCCGCAGAGATTCCCCTCCTCGTCCGCCACGCTGAGATGCGTGGTTCCAGCCGAGGCCCCCAGCCGGAGATACACCTCCTCGGGATGAAGCAGGATCTGTTCCCGAAGGCTATCCTGCCAGACCAGGGCCCGGGCCAGGGTTTCCAGGTGTTCCCGCCCCAGGTATTCTCCGCCGGAAAAATGTTCCTCAAAATACTTCCATCCCAGGGCCACCAGGCTCCCTCCGAAGGACGGGGGAGGATTGGTAAAAAGGATACCCCGGCTAGAAGCATATCTGAGGGGCCTTCGGATATAGACCCGATAATACCCCAGATCCTCGGGGGTAAGGAGCCCTCCCCGCTGCCTGAGCCAGGAACTCAGGTTCTGTCCCAGGGTGCCGGTATAAAGGTCCTCCACCGTGCGGGGAAAATCCTCCAGGAAATCGGCCAGAGCGGGATTGCGTATCCTCTCTCCGGGTTGAGGGGGGCGTCCCCGGGGGTAATAGAGGGCTTCGGCCACGGGGTCTTGCCGAAAGATGGGTTCCAGGATCCGGAAACAGGAAGCCTGGAGAGGGTCCACCTCCACCCCGTTGCGAGCCAGGGACACCGCCGGCCCCACCACCCGGGGCCAGGGAAGCCGGCCCAGGTCCTCCTTGAGTCTCTTGAGCCCCAGGGGGGTGCCGGGCACCGCCACCGAGGCCGCTCCGATAAAGAAATCCTGGGTGGAGGAGGTGAAGCGCAGGGTAATACGTCGAAAATCCGGCTTTTCCGGGAATCCGGAAAGGCCTAGCCCCGGTGCGGAGACAAAAAAATCATAGACTCGCAGCAGGGAATCCCGGGCCCGATAAACAATGGCGTATCCGCCTCCGGCCAGCCCGGTCAATCCGGCTTCGGCTATCCCGGCCGCCAGGGCCGCTCCCACGGCCGCATCAAAGGCGTTTCCTCCGGCCCGGAGGATCTCCACCCCGGCCCGGGCGGTGTCAATATTTCCGCAGGCCACCACCCCTTTCATCTCCAGAATTCCTCCCGCAGGACCTCAATCATCCTCCGGAAGTCCCGGGTCTCCAGATAGAGGTTTACCTGCCGGTGTGCGCTGGTGCCCCGTTCCGCCACCTCCTCCAGCGGAGCGATCTTCTCCCGTTCCCCGGTCTTCTCCAGACCACCGGCCCAGCGAAAGAGAAACTCCCGAAAGATCTCCCGGAAGGTATTACGCCGTTCGGTAACCGGATCCAGGAAAAAGCCGTCCAGACCGTGCCGGGCCGCCTGCCACTTGTTGTATCGCAGGATCTCCATGGGTACCTCCGGGGCCTCCTGGTCGCTTCCCAGGATGGTCGCGGCGAAGGCCCGGGCCAGAGCCGCCACGGCCAGGATCTCGCTGAATCTTCCGGGAAGATCACACACCCGAAGCTCAAGCGTCCCGAACAGGGGATGGGGACGCACGTCCCACCAGAGGTCCCGCGGCTGGAGGATGATGTCGTGGCGGAGAAGGAGGTTCACCAGGTCCTCGAATTCCCCGTAGGTCCTGAAATCGCGCGGATATCCGGCCAGAGGAAGGGCCTCGAAGAGTTTGCTCCGATAGGAATAGAACCCGGTAAACTCCCCTTCATAAAAGGGAGAGGAGGTAGTAAAGGCCAGGAAAAGGGGAAGATAAAGACGAAACCAGCGATAAACCCGCAGGCAGTCCTCGGCCGAGGGCATGCCCAGATGGATATGCAGCCCCTGGGAGATGAAACGGCGCCCCACGATCTGAAGCTCCTCCCGCAGGGATTCATATCGGGGGTCATCCCAGACCTTCTGTTCCGAGGCCCGGGAAAAGGGATGAAGACTGGCGGCATAAAGAAGGCACCCCTCCTCCCGGGCCAGGTCCTCCAGGCGACGCAGGGCCTTTCTCAGCCAGGCCTCGGCCTCGGAAACCGAGGCACACACCGGGGTAACGATCTCGATCATGGACCGAATAAACTCCGGTTTGACGTATTCCCGGAGCTCCGGGTCCCGCCGGGCCCGGCTCAGGATCCTGGGGCCGGCCGGGGCCAGGGAAAAGTCTTCCGGCTCCAGGATCTGAAACTCGATCTCTATCCCCAGGGTGAGGGGCTCGCTCTCCTTAAATCTCAGCATCTTCGGCCTCCTTCAGGGCGATATGCGCCACCTCAAAAAAGAAACGGGCCCCGATGGGAAGCACTCTCTCGTCGAAATCAAACCGGGGACTGTGGGCCGGGACATTCTCCAGCCCGGCCTTTCTGGCCCCGAAACGAACGAAACACCCGGGTACCTCCTGCAGATAAAAGGAAAAATCCTCTCCCCCCAGGCTGGGATGAGGCATCCTGGCCAGACCTTCCTCCCCCACCACCCTCCGGGCGGCCGCCCGGGCCATTTCCGTCTCCCGGGGAGTGTTGATCACCGGAGGATATCCCTCCAGGATCTCTATCCTGGCCTTTACCCGGTAGAGTTCTTCCATTCCCCGAACCATACGCTGCAGTCCCAGATGGATCCTCCGGCGGCTTTCGGCCTGAGTGGTCCTTATGGTTCCCTCCAGAACGGCCCTTTCGGCGATGACATTGTAGGCCGAACCGGCCCGAAAACGTCCCACGGTGATTACCGCCGGATAGGCCGGATTGATCTCCCTTGAAATCAGCGACTGGATGGCGGTTACCAGGTAGGCCCCGGCCACCACCGCATCCACCGCTTCGTGGGGCCAGGCGGCGTGCCCTCCCCTCCCGGAAAGTTCCACCACAAAGCGGTCGGTATAGGCACATATAAGCCCTTCGTTTACGGCTATCTCCCCCACCCGAAAGTGACGATCGATATGCCCTCCGAAGATACACTTCACCCCTTCCAGC
>NZ_WFVX01000148.1:0-3670 GCF_015491435.1 Thermosulfurimonas sp. | reverse complement strand
TGCCAATCCGGAGCTACTCTGATAAGGAGAAAAGGCAAAACCAGGGGAGGTGGAAATGAGGCCGAATCGGAGGGATTATCTTTCCCGGGAGGAACTTGAGGCCCTTCAACTCCGGCGCCTGCAGGAAACCTTAAGGCGCGTTTATCACCTGGTGCCCTTCTATCGAAAAAAGTTCGATGAGGCCGGGGTCAAACCCGGGGATCTCGGGTCCCTTGAGGACCTCCGGCGTTTTCCCTTTACCACCAAGCAGGATCTTCGGGATCACTATCCCTTCGGTCTTCTGGCCGTGCCTCTGGATCAGGTGGTGCGTATCCATTCCTCCTCCGGCACCACCGGAAAGCCCACGGTGGTGGCCTACACCGAGCACGACCTGCGGGTCTGGACCGAGGTCATGATGCGCACCATGCTTATGGGCGGAGTGGGCCCCGGGGATGTGGTCCACAATGCTTACGGTTACGGTCTCTTTACCGGTGGACTGGGGTTTCATTACGGGGCCGAGGCCCTGGGGGCGGCGGTGGTGCCCTCGAGCGTGGGCTTTACCAAACGGCAGCTCATGCTCATGCGCGATTTCGGGGCCACGGTGCTCTGCTGCACCCCTTCCTATGCCCTTCATCTGGCCGAGGTGGCTCAGGAAGAGGGCCTTGATCCTCGCAAAGATTTTAGGCTTCGGGCCGGCTTTTTCGGGGCCGAGCCGGCCTCGGAGGGGCTTCGTCGGGCGGTGGCCGAGGCCTGGGGACTTAAGTACTTCGAGGCCTACGGTCTTTCGGAGATTATCGGCCCGGGAGTGGCGGCCTCCTGCGAATACGACGAACTCCACATCTTTGAGGACCATTTCCTGCCCGAGATTATCAATCCCGAGACCGGGGAGGTGCTTCCCGAGGGGGAGGAGGGTGAGCTGGTCTTCACCACCCTCACCAAACAGGCCCTGCCGCTCATCCGTTACCGCACCCGGGACATCTCGCGGCTCTACCGGGAGCCCTGTCGCTGCGGGCGCACCATCCTGCGCATGGGGCGCGTGGTGGGCCGAAGCGACGACATGCTCATCGTCTCCGGGGTGAACGTCTTTCCCTCCCAGGTGGAACACGTGCTCACCAAGGTGGAGGGCCTTACCCCCAATTATGTCATCGTGGTGGACAAGAAGGGCGTGCTCGACGTGCTCGAGGTCTGGGTGGAGGTGGACGAGAGGATCTTTACCGGGGATCTGGGCTCGCTTGAGAACCTGAAGCACCGTCTGGAGGAGGAACTGGCCAATCATCTCTTCCTCCGGGCCCGGGTCAAACTGGTGGAACCCAGGACTCTGGAGCGCTCCATGGGTAAGGCCAAACGGGTGATCGATCGTCGGGAACTGGAGGAAAAACTGGGGAGGTAGCCCATGCGGAGTAAATACGCTATCAAACAACTTTCGGTATTCCTGGAAAACCGTAAGGGCCGACTCAAGGAACTCACGGAGACCCTCTATCAGGCCGGGGTGAACATCCGGGCTCTGGCGCTGGCCGAAAGCGCGGAGTTTGGTATCCTGCGTCTGGTGGTGGACAACCCGGAAAAGGCCCGAAGCGTGCTTTCCGCCGCGGGCTTCACGGTGAAGGAACAGGAGGTCTTCGCCGTGGAGGTGGAGGACAGGCCCGGAGGTTTTTATCAGGTGGTAAAGCTCCTTTCCGAGGCCGACATCAACGTGGATTACACTTACGCCTTCGTAGGGGGTGGGGAGAAGGCCGTTCTCATCTTCAAGGTTCCAGACGCCGATCTCGAACGGGCCCTCAAGACCCTTTCCGGAGGGGGCGTCAAACTGGTCGAACCCCTTTTCTTTTACGGAGGCTGATCAATTTTTCGGTTCTTACTAAAAGACCAGGTGGTCTTCCTCTGGAAGGCGGGTATGTTTGCCGTAACCCAAATGGATTACCGGATGGCGACAGGTTTCACATAGTCGATAGTATCGGACCTTATCCTCCAGAGGGTCGATGACCTTTTCCACGGCCTCCCGCATGATCTCGAATTCCTGGTTCGTTAACCGACATTCAAAAACACTGTAAAGGACCCGCACCCCGAAGTCTTCCATTATCCGGGCTATTTTCTTTAGCCGTTTTTCTTCGGCAATATCGTAACAAACGAGATAATAGTTTCTGGTCACAGGATCAATTCCTCTTCGGGTTCCTCCGCGAAATATACCGGGCCGGAGAACTCCAGGTTTTGGAGGCAACTCCGGCAGAGGCGATAGATGCGCACCCGGTCATCGGTGCGTTTTATGAAGTCCGCAAGCCAGGAAACCACGTCTTCCAGTTCCTTTTGGGTAAGCCAGCATTCGAACACGCTTTTCTGGACCGGTTTCCCATAATCCTTCAGAAATTTATGTACCCTCTGTAATCGCCTGGGATCTCCTATATCATAAGAGATGATGTAGAATCGCCGATCCATAGGGAAATTATATCAGATAGTAAAGGCACGATATTCCGGGGCTTCTCCCTTGAGGACCCGGGCGAAGAGATACACCTGTTCGCGGATGATATCTCCGTATCGGAAGCGTTTTTTTCGGGGAGGATAAAGGGCCTCCTCTTTAAGCCTTTCCTGAAATTGTTTTACGAATTTTTTGAGCCCGGCCCGGCTTAGTTTTAGGGGCTGAAATTCCTCTTCTTCGTCCGGGAAGGCTTCTCCGGTGAAATCTTCCGGCTTGATAGTCTTCCAGTTTAGAATCCTTACCACCATGGCATCCACTATTATCGGACGCCATTCCTCCATAAGATCAAGCGCCAGGGAGGGCTTCCCGTAGTCCGGCGAATGTAAAAAACCTAGATAAGGATCAAGCCCTGAGGCCTCCACCAGGCTCAGGATCCGCGAGAGGAGCAGAGTATAGCCCAGAGAGAGCAGGGCATTTACAGGGTCTCTGGGAGGCCGGCGAGTGCGTTCCCGAAAAACGAACCCTGTACGACTTAAAAGAACCCCCAGACCCTGGAAATAATGACGGGAAGCCAGGCCTTCGAGCCCCAGAATTTCTTCCACATCCTTGGCCTTTTCCAGATCGGCAAGGATGCGCTTGAGATGGAAGATGGGACCCTCCAGGGTGGCCTCTCCCAGCCTTCTTTTCTGACGGGCCAGATATTCCCGCTGATTGTGAATTTTTCCACGCACAAAAGCTTTGGCCAGGAGCAGTCTTTTTCCGGAATTATGGAAGTTTTGGAACTGATGCAGGCGGAGTTCTACATTTTTTCCGAGCGGAGGCGATAGTTTACCCAGGTATTTCCCGGAAAGAGTAAGAAAGTGGACATCTATTCCGCGTTTTAGTAAAGTTTGTAAAGCCGGAGCAGTAAAATTTATCCTTCCGAAAACCAAAATTTGATCCACCTCCGCCAGCCTTACCTCCCATTTCTTTTGCCTGCTCTCCAGCTTAAGCCTTTCTCTCTCCCGTGAGACTTTTAACCCCTGTTCGGTAAGATAAAGGATCATTTCTGACCTCTATCAATATTTTTAAAAAGGTTTTCGAAGAACTCGCAATCCCTTCTTAGTGAGGGAAGGTTTTCTCATAGAGATGAGGATAGAGAAGGGATGGTGCGATGCCTTCAAGTCGCAATCCCTTCTTAGTGAGGGAAGGTTTTCTCATCCGCAAGTGAAAACCTTCCGATTTTGATCCGGGAGACATGTAGGTCGCAATCCCTTCTTAGTGAGGGAAGGTTTTCTC
>NZ_WFVX01000147.1:0-2987 GCF_015491435.1 Thermosulfurimonas sp. | reverse complement strand
CGGCCTTGAAGGCGGCATCTACCGATCCCACCCCCACCGCCATGGCTATTCGTCGCCCCTCCTCCCGATCCTCCACTTCCACCTGAGCGATGGGGCGCAACGAGGTGCCGTAGAGGCTTGAAACCTGGGCCGAAATTACCCGGTAGCGATACCGATCCGCCAGGAACTCGTCGTAAAGGATCCCCTCCAGGTACTCATCGGGGATGCGGCGCAGTACGTCCTTGATCTCCGCCCGAAAACGTTCGAAGACCCGGGAAAGGGCCTGGCGCGAAAGTTTCCAGCCCAGGCTTTTGAGCTTGTAATCCACGGCATGACGCCCGGAGTGTTTGCCCAGCACGATGGCGCTTCCGCTCCAGCCCACGGATTCCCGGTCCATGATTTCGTAGGTTAGACGATGAGCGATGACTCCGTGCTGGTGGATCCCCGATTCATGGGCAAAGGCATTGGCCCCCACGATGGCCTTGTTGGGCTGGACGAACATTCCGGTAAGCCGGGATACCAGCTGACTGGTGGGGACGATGCGCTGGGTGCGGATCCCTGTGTCCAGGGCCGTTCCCAGTTTTTCCCGGAAGAAATCGGCCCGGGTCTTCAGGATCATGACGATTTCTTCCATGGCCGCGTTTCCGGCCCTTTCCCCGATACCGTTTACCGTGCATTCCACCTGCCGGGCCCCGGCCAGAAGCGCCGCCACACTGTTGGCCACCGCCAGCCCCAGATCGTTATGGCAGTGTACGGAGAGCCGAAGGTCTCCGGACTCCAGGGCCTCCCCGAACCCGGCCTCCCTAAGGCGTTCCACCAGGAAGGCGATCAGGGAATGGTATTCGTGAGGGACGGTATATCCCACCGTATCCGGAATATTGATTACCCGGGCTCCGGCCCGGGCCACGGTTATTACCACCTGAGCCAGATATTCCCGATCGCTTCGGGTGGCGTCCTCGGCGGAGAATTCCACATTGGAGGTGAACCTTCGGGCCAATTTTACCGCTTCCTCCGCCAGCCGGAGTACCTCTTCCCGGCTTTTGCGCAGTTTGTATTCCAGGTGGATGTCAGAGGTGGCGATGAAGGTATGAATCCGGGGATTTTCGGCCTGGCGCAGGGCCTCCCAGGCGGTCTCAATATCCCTGGCGTTGGCCCGGGCCAGGGCGGCGATCTCCACCCCCTTGAGTTCCGCAGAAAGGGTTCGCACCGCCTCGAAGTCCCCCGGGGAGGCCACCGGAAAACCGGCCTCGATCACATCCACCCCCAGATCCACCAGAGCCCTTCCGATTTCGATCTTCTGGGCCATGTTCAGCGAAACCCCGGGGGACTGCTCCCCGTCCCGCAGGGTGGTATCGAAGATAAAGACTCGATTAATCATGGCCCCTCCTGATGGCTTTGATAGCATTTTACTGCTCGTTGACGCGGCCCACAAGGAGTGCTAGGTAGAAAAGTAAATCCCCAAGGAGGCGCGGCATGAAGATTTATTATGATCAGGATGCGGATCTTTCCCTCCTGAAGGACAAGACCATCGCCGTTCTGGGGTACGGCAGTCAGGGACATGCGCATGCCCTGAACCTGCGCGACAGCGGCCTGAAGGTCATTGTAGGGCTGAGGTCCGGAGGCCCCAGTTACGAGAGGGCCAAGGCCGATGGTTTCGAGGTGTTGGCTCCGTCTCTGGCCTGTTCCCGGGCCGAGGTGATCATGGTCCTGGTGCCGGACCAGATCCAGCCCAGGATTTATGAAGAGGCCATTGCTCCCAATCTCTCCCCGGGCAAGATGCTCATGTTTGCCCACGGGTTTAATATCCACTACGGCCAGATCGTTCCCCCCAAGGACGTGGATGTGACCATGGTCGCTCCCAAAGGGCCGGGGCATCTGGTGCGTCGGGAGTTTGAACGTGGGGCCGGGGTGCCCTGTCTGGTGGCCGTGCATCAGGATGCCACCGGTCAGGCCCTGGCCAGGGCCCTGGCCTACGCCAAGGGAATCGGGGGTACCCGGGCCGGGGTGATCGAGACCACCTTCCGCGAGGAAACCGAAACCGATCTTTTCGGGGAACAGTGTGTGCTGTGCGGAGGGGTGGCCGCTCTGATCAAGGCCGGTTTCGAAACCCTGGTGGAGGCCGGATATTCTCCCGAATTGGCCTATTTTGAATGCTGCCACGAGCTTAAACTCATTGTGGATCTCATTTATGAGGGTGGTCTTTCCTTTATGCGGTACTCCATAAGCGATACCGCCGAATACGGAGACCTAACCCGTGGTCCCCGCATTATTAACCAGACCGTAAGACAGGAAATGAAACGCATCCTCGAGGAGATTCAGAGCGGTCGTTTTGCCCGGGAGTGGATCCTGGAAAACAAGGCCGGACGTCCGGTCCTTAACGCTCTCCGGCGCAGGGAGGCCGAACATCCCATCGAGGAAGTAGGGCGCCGTCTCCGGGAGATGATGCCCTGGCTCAAGAAGGGCCAAAAGTAAGATCCAGGGCCGGGGCCTGCCCCGGCCCCTCTCTGCCTGATAAAACGTGAAATTAACCGGTCGCGGCTCCGGAGAAAAAGCTTGAAAACGAACCACCGCCGGGCCAAGGTTTATGGCCAACTGAGGGAAAGTTATATAAAAGGGTGGACAGTCCTTCTTGCTCGCCCCGAAGGCCCGCCGGAGAACCCGATGAGCGTTACCCAACCTCTCTCCCTGAAACAGTCTAAAGTTATCCTGCGAAAAACCCCCTGCCCCTCCGAACCCTTTGATTTTCAACGTCCCGCTAAGTCCCGCCTAGTCCCGCTATTTGTTAACTAGTCCAAACTTATCTTGCAACTGTCTAAGTTTATTCTGCAATTTTTCTAAAACCGGCTTGCAATGAAGAGAGCGAGGAGGAGAGGCTTGAAACCCTTGATATTGGCGCGCCCGGGAGGACTCGAACCTCCAACCTTTGGATTCGTAGTCCAATGCTCTATCCGATTGAGCTACGGGCGCACCGTTTCCTACTTTAATCTCTTCCCTTTAACTTGGCAAGG
>NZ_WFVX01000146.1:0-9718 GCF_015491435.1 Thermosulfurimonas sp. | reverse complement strand
GAGCGAGGAGGAGAGGCTTGAAACCCTTGATATTGGCGCGCCCGGGAGGACTCGAACCTCCAACCTTTGGATTCGTAGTCCAATGCTCTATCCGATTGAGCTACGGGCGCACCGTTTCCTACTTTAATCTCTTCCCTTTAACTTGGCAAGGGACCCACTTTCCTGTTAATTATTGAAGGCAAAGATCCCCTCGACGGAGGCTGCCTTTATGCCCATTATGGAAACCTCTCTACCTACCGAAGGCCCCGGAGCCAAGATCATCCTGGGAGAACCGGTCCAAAAGGGATATTTTTACGGTTACGAAGGAGTGGTGCTGCACGAAGAAGGCGGGGAACAGGCCATCATGATCCTGGAAAACCCCTTCTGGGGTCGTATCTTCTTCATCAACGGAACCGCTCAGTTCACCTCCCGGGACGAATTCATCTACCACGAAGCCCTGGTCCACATTCCCATCCAGGCCTTCCCTGAAGGACGGGTGCGAAAGGTATTAATCTGCGGAGGCGGAGATTACGGTGCCGCCCGGGAGGTTCTCAAATATCCCGAGGTGGAAAAAGTCCTCATCGCAGATATAGACCCCCGGGTTCCCCGCCTGGTACGCCAATTCTTCCCTGCCCTTCTGCCGCAGGATCCCGCTGATCCGCGTCTCGAACTCCTGACCGTGGATGCTTTTGCCCTGGTCCAGGAACTGGTAGAAAAAAACGAACATTTTGATCTGGTTATTATCGACTCCACCGATCCAGACATCTCTCTGGCTGAACGCACCCTGGAACTCTCTCACTCTCTTTTCAGTGAATCCTTCCACCGTATGCTGCTTCAACTGGCCCCGGAAGGAGCCATAGTCCAGCAAGCAGCCACCCCCTTCACCATGAAGGAAATCCTCGAAGGTTCCTATCGGGTCTTCCAGCGGGTCTATGGAAAAGACATCTTCTGTTACCGGGCCTCCATTCCCTCCTTCGGGGGAGACAACGCCTATCTCCTGCGCTTTCCCGGAGATCCAACCCAACCCCGACGTACCTGGATTCCGGAAACCCTCTATTACACCCACCAAATCCACAGGGCCTCCTTCGCCCTCCCCAGATTCTGGCTTAAGGAGGTACTGGACAAAAATGGCTAAGATCCTGGGCATCCTGGGTTCCCCCCATCCTTACGGAGGATCGGGTTCCCTGCTCCGCTGCGCTCTTTACGCCGCCGAGGAACTGGGGCTCACCACCGAGATCATCGAACTCTATCGCGGACGGATCGAGCCCTGCATCGGTTGCGTCCAGAACGAGGAACCCACCTGCAAGTATCCCTGTATCTTCGAAGACTATGGACGGGAGATCCTGACCAAACTCAGGGAAGCCGCGGGCTATGTCCTGGCCACCCCGGTGTACTGGTACGGTCCCTCCGGCCCCCTTAAGATCCTCATCGACCGGATGACCGCTCTGGAAAATATGGTCGCCTTCGGTGAAGCCAGTTATGTGGAGGGCAAAGTGGTAGGGGTTATTACAGTGGGGGCCGATGCCGGAGCCACCCTGGCCGGGGCCTATCTCCTTACCGTGCTCAATGCCATGGGGGCCATGATCCCTCCCTGGGCTCATGCCTATTCCCATCGCGGAAAAGAAGCCCTTTATGACGATCGGGCCGCCATGGATGCCATAAACGTGGGTCGCCTGGTGGGAGGATTGATCCTTCGCCTGGAAGGTCGTGAAGGCCCCCTCACCTACCACGAAGATCCGGAGCTTCTCCAGCGAATTCGTCAAAAGGTGCTGGAGGAAAAAACGCGCCAGGAGGCACAGAATGGAGGGAATAGAACGCAGGTTCGAGGAAAATCCGGTTCTTAAGGCCATTTACGGCCGCCGGAGCATCCGGGAATACACACAGGAAGTGCCTCCGCGGGAACTTATCCTGGAGATAATCCGGGCGGGCATCTGGGCTCCCTCCGGGCTCAACAACCAGCCCTGGCGTTTTGCTATCGTATGGAACGCGGAAAAAAGGGAGAAACTGGCGGAACTCACCCGTTACGGAGAAATCATTCGCCGGGCTCCGGTGGTAATCGCCGTGTTTCTGGATCGTAAGGTCATGTATCACCAGATCAAGGACCATCAATCCGCCGGGGCCTGCATCGAAAATATGCTCCTTGCCGCCCATGCCCTGGGCCTGGGCGGGGTATGGCTGGGAGAAATCCTGAAAAACGAAGCCCGGGTGCGAGAGGTCCTGGATCTGCCCGAGGATCTGGAGCTCGCAGCGGTGGTGGCCCTGGGATACCCTCATGACCACCGCCGCCGGGCCGGACGCAAACCTCTCCAAAGCTTTATTTTGAGGGAATTTCCTTGAAAAAGCTCCCGATCCTGGCTCTGATCCTCTATCTCCTGGGGGCGGCTTCGGCTCTGGCCCTTAAGGTGCGGGACCTCAACGTGGCCCCCTATCGGGACTACCTCCTGCTTTACGCCTACCTGGAGGATTTCCCCCAGGAAGATTTCCGGGAGGCCACCCGCCATGGGCTGGGGCTTTCCTTCACCTTCCATATCGAAATCTACCGCATCCGACGCTTTCTCCGCGACGAAAAGATCTTCGATCAGGAAATCACCCGGGTGGTGTATTATGACCCGGTAAAAAATATCTATTACGTCCAGACCGTGGGAGCCCCGGAGGCCCCCCGGCGGGCCCCCTCTTTCAGGCAGGCCCTCTGGCTGGCGGCCAATCTGGAGGGCATCCCCCTGATGCCTCTGGTGCGCCTTCAGCCCAAAACCCGCTACCGGCTGAAACTGAAGGCCGAGGTGCGTAAGATCGCCCGGGTGGGATGGCCCAAAAAGATCATTCGATTTCTCCTTTTTAAAGGCGAAAGCCTTGAATCCTCCTGGACCAGCCTGGTCTTTTCGTTATGAGGATCCCGGACGAAGAAAAATTCAAACGTCGTCGCGAACTTACCTATATCTTTCTGGGAATAATCCTTCTCAGCCTCCTGGTCTTTGTAGAATTTCGCATCTTTCATCTCCTTCCCTGGAGCTTTTCCGGCCAAAACCTGATTATCTTCGCCCTCATCCAGCTCAATCTCATCCTCCTTCTCCTGGTGACTTACCTGGTCTTACGAAACGTACTCAAAACCCTCTTTGAAGCCCGGGCCAGCCGGATCTCACGCAGCCTTCAGGTCAAACTGGTCTTTTCCTTTCTGCTCCTGAGTTTCCTTCCGGCCCTTATCCTCTTTGTAACCTCCCATCAATTCATCGAAACCAGTCTGGAATACTGGTTCGGAAGCAACCTGGACCAGCAGATGGAAAAGGCCCTCATCGAGGCCCGGGCCTATTATCAGGACCGGGAACGGGAAATCCTCCTCCAGTTGCAACATCTCGAGAAGAAATATCTCCATAAAACCCGACACCTCTCCTCCAAGATGCTCAAACACTATCGGCGTAAAATGGGGCTGGATACCCTGGAGATATACGACATCCGGGGACGTTTGCTCAAATATAGCTACACCCGAAAGGGTCCGCACCAGAAACTGGGCATCCCACCCTCCATTCTCAACCAGGTCCTTTCCACCGGCACCCCGGTTTCCGAAACCAGCAACTTACGCAATCGGGTCCTCCTGCGGGTCTTTATGCCCACCACCTTTCGGAGGCAGACCCTGATCCTGGCCGGAGGGAAATTCCTGGACCCCGGCCTGGAAAAACTGATCAAGGACATAAGTTCCGGTGTGGGGCTTTATCAACAGCTCAAGTTTCTGCGGGCCCCGCTCAAGACCTCTCTCCTTCTGCTTCTCCTCCTGGTTACCCTTCTTACCATCTTCGTGGGGGTATGGTTCGGGATGCGTCTAGCCCGGGGGCTTACCGGTCCTCTTCAGGAGCTGGCCCTGGCTGCGGATCGCATCGCCGCCCGGGAATTCGAGGTGCACCTCCCGGAGGAGACTCCGGACGAGGTGGGGGTTCTGGTGCGGGCCTTCCGACGTATGACCGAGGAGCTCAAGCACTACCGTACCCGGGTTGAGGAGACCACCCGGGCCCTGGCCCAGGCCAACGAGGAACTCAAACGGCGCACCGCCTACCTGGAAACCATCCTCTTCAATATCACCGCCGGGGTGATGGCCATCGACCAGAAAGAACGTCTCACCCTGATCAACCAGCGGGCCAGGGAACTCCTGGATCTCCCTCAGGTTCAGGAGGGCCCCCCCTTAAAACAGATCCTCTCCCCGGAACTCTACGAGATCTTCCGGGAACTCAAGGAAAAGATCCCCCGCGACCGCCCCGCGGGCCAGCCCCTGCGCCTGGTTCGCGGCGATAAGACCCTGGTCCTGGGTCTTACCGGAGTGCGTCTTCCCGAAGAGGCCTTCCCCGGATACCTTTTTCTGGTGGAAGATCTTACGGAGAAGGAACGCATGGAACGTCTGGCTGCCTGGAGAGAAGTGGCGCGACGTATCGCTCATGAGGTCAAAAATCCCCTTACCCCCATTCAGCTTTCGGCTCAACGCCTCCGGCGCCGTCTGGTGGACCACCTCTCTTCCAAAGACCGCGAAATTCTGGAGCGCTGCACCACCACCATCGAAAAACAGGTGGAAGAGCTGAAGCGCCTGGTAAACGAATTCTCCGCCTTCGCTCGACTCCCCGGCCTTAAACCCGAGGAGCACCGGCTCTCCGAGGTCATCCGGGAGGTGGTAACCCTCTATCAGGAGGCCCATCGGGGGATACATTTCCAGGTAAACCTCGAGGAAATACCCCCCTTCCTCCTGGATCGGGACCAGATGAAACGGGTCTTCCTCAATCTCTTCGATAACGCCATCGCCGCCATGGGAGAGGAAGGGGAGATCCGGGTCGAGGTCCTACGGGAGGGAGAATGGGTGCGCATCGAGGTGGCGGACACCGGTCCGGGAATCCCTCCGGAGATCCGCCCCCGGCTTTTCGAGCCTTATGCCTCGGGCAAAGGAGGGACCGGCCTGGGGCTGGCCATTGTGCATTCCATCGTTCAGGGGCACGGCGGAGAGATCCGGGCCGAGGAAAACTCCCCTCACGGGGCCCGGTTCGTTATCCGGCTTCCCCTGCGGAGAAAGACCACCCATGCCTGAAATCCTGGTGGTGGACGACGAAAAGAGCATCCTGGAAAGCCTCCGGGACATCCTGGAGGACGAGGGCTATACCGTGCGTTGTGTGGAAACCGGAGAGGAGGCCCTTCGGGAGGTAGAGGAAAACCCCCCGGATCTGGTCCTGCTGGATATCTGGCTTCCCGGGATCGACGGGATGGAAGTGCTGGCTCGATTGCGCCAGGGACATCCCTCCTTACCGATAATCATGATCTCCGGCCATGGAACCATAGAACTGGCGGTAAAGGCGGTAAAACTCGGGGCCTTCGATTTTCTGGAAAAACCCCTCTCCTACGATCGGGTGGTGGTCTCGGTGGAAAAGGCCCTGCGCATGCGAGCCCTGGAGGAGGAAAACCTGCGTCTGAGGGCCCGGTTGAGGGAACCCGGTCTTACCGGAAATTCCCCGGCCATCCGCGAGGTGCGGGAATTGATCGCCCGGGTGGCTCCCACCGAGGCCACGGTACTCATTCAGGGGGAATCCGGGGTGGGCAAGGAGGTAGCGGCCCGGATGATCCATCGACTCTCCTCCCGGGCCTCCGGTCCGTTCGTGGAGGTAAACTGTGCTGCCATCCCGGAAAGCCTTATCGAAAGCGAACTTTTCGGACACGAACGGGGGGCCTTCACCGGAGCCACCCAGGCCCGAAGGGGCAAGTTCGATCAGGCCCATAAAGGAACCCTCTTCCTGGACGAAGTGGGAGATATGAGTCTGGCCGCTCAGGCCAAGGTACTGCGCGTGCTCCAGGAAAAACGTTTTCAGCGGGTGGGAGGAGACCGCCTCATCGAAGTGGATGTGCGTATCATCGCCGCCACCAACAAGGACCTCCGCCGGGAAATCGCCGCCGGGCGTTTTCGGGAAGATCTCTTCTTCCGTCTCAATGTGGTGCCCCTGGTAATCCCTCCCCTGCGGGAACGGCCGGAGGACATCCCCCTGCTGGTGGAGGAGTTCCTGGACGAACTGGCCCGGCACAGTGGCCTGGGGCGCAAGACCATTTCTCCGGAGGTGCTGGAGGTGCTCCGGGCTTATCCCTGGCCCGGAAACGTACGCGAACTACGCAACCTTATCGAGAGACTGGTCATCGTTTCTCCGGGACAGGAGATCACCCTGAATGATCTTCCCCGCGAATTTCTGGAGTACGCGGAAAAGGGAAAGGGGCCGGAGGAAGTCCCGGAATGGCTCAGGGTCTCGGACTTCAAAACCGCCCGGGAACTCTTTGAGAGGGAATTCCTGCGTCGCAAGCTGGAGGAATTTAACGGTAACATCTCCCGCATGGCCCAGGCCATAGGTCTTAGGCGAACCTATCTTCATCGCAAATTAAAGGCCCTGGGGCTTTCCCGTGAGTGAAAGGCGCGGTTTTGATGAAATCCTCCGGAGCAAGGAGTTCGTAGTAACCTTCGAACTGGTCCCCGGACGCAGTACCCGCACCCGACATTACCGGCATATTATCCGCTTTGCCGAGGAAGTGGCCTCCAAGGGGCTCTTTGACGCCCTCTCCATCACCGACAATGCCGGGGGACATCCGGCCCTGGCCCCGGAAGCCCTGGGACGGGAATTGCGCCACATGGGACATCACCCCATCATTCACTTCTCCTGCAAAGACAAAAACCGCAACATGATCGAAAGCGATCTCCTGGCCCTGGATCGGGAGGGGCTGCACACCCTCCTGGTGCTCACCGGCGACTATCCCCGATACGGCTATCAGGGACGGGCCAAGCCCGTGTTTGATCTCGATTCGGTGACTCTTCTCCGGATGGTTTCGGAGATGCGGCGGGGATTCCGCCTGGCACCGGAGGTCCCCGGGGGCGGAGTGGAACTTCCCCCTATCCCTTTCTTCCCGGGATGCGTGGTCAACCCATTTAAATGGAGCGAGGCCGAAACCCTCCTGCAATACTGGAAACTGGTGCGCAAGATCCGGGCCGGGGCCCGCTTCGTGATCACCCAGGTGGGGTTCTGTGTACGGAAGTTCCAGGAACTCCTGTTCTTCCTCCGGGAGGAGGGGCTCCGGATACCCGTATTGGCGGGAATCCTGGTGCTGGATATCCGCCTGGCCCGCATCCTCCATCGCGGGGTGGTTCCGGGGATAACCATTTCCACCGAGCTTCTGCGGGAGGTGGAGAAAGAATCCCAGGGCCCGGACCGGGGGCGAGGAGCAGCCCTGGATCGGGCCGCTAAACTCATGGCCATCTGCCGGGGGCTGGGCTTCCAGGGAGTCCATATCTGCGGGGCCCCGCTCGATGCCGAAGCCGCCCACGAACTCCTGGAACGCTCCCGGGAATATCTTCCCCGCTGGCAGGAACTCCTCCCGGAGTTTCGGGATCATCCCCGGGGAGCCTTCTTTCTCTACGAGGAAGACCGGGAGACCGGCCTCAATCGTCCGCGCCGGGTCCCCCTAACCCCCAAAACCCGCCGGGGGATCTCTTATCCTTTGATGGAACTTGCGCATCGGATCTTCTTCTCCCCGCGGAGCCCTCTTTTTTCCCCTCTCCGCCGCTGGGCGGACAAACTGGCGCACAGTGCGCTGGAGAAATATTTCCTGCATCTGGAATACGCCCTCAAGAAGGTCCTCTTCGACTGTCAGGAGTGCGGCGATTGCGTGCTTCCGCAGATGGCCTATCTCTGCCCCCAGAGCCAGTGCGCCAAATTTCTCCTGAATGGTCCCTGCGGAGGGAGTCGGGACGGCTGGTGTGAGGTCTATCCCGGCAAACGCCGGTGTGTATATGTGCGGATATACGAACGATTAAAACCCGAAAAAAGGCCCTTTTATCTCCGGGACCTGGAACTACCCCCCCGGGACTGGGCCCTTTTCCGTACCTCCTCCTGGCTCAATTTTTACCAGGGGAAGACCCCCCGCCCTACTGAGCCACCGGAAGAGTAAGGAGCGGGGATATGCCCTTGCCTTTAGAGGCCTCCAGGGCAAAGAGTTGCTGAAGGAGAATGAAAGTGGCTTTACTGCTGCGATCCTGATCCGCGATATAGAACCAGTGTCCCCGATAGCGCACCGCCAGAAGGGCCCGGCGGGGCAGGGTGGCGGAGGAGGAAACCCGGAAGAGATCCCCCAGGACCTCGGACCAGTTGAAGGGGGCCCCACCGGCCTCTAAGGTCCGGGCAGCCCTTCCGGCCTGCAGGTCCTCCTCCGGTACCTCCACCCCCTGAGAAAGATAAAAGAGCACCCCGATAAGGGAACGGGTTTCCACCCGCAGGACGTTCGGGGCCGGAGGCCCCTCCGGGCCTACCAGACGATAATACGGAGCCGGCTCAAGCCTTAAGAGACGGAGAAGTTCGGTATAGGCGGGAAGGTCCCGGGCCGCGGAGGAGATCTTTAGGGCCGGAAAGGGGGAGCCGCCCTTTTCCAGATAGAGGAATCTCAGATAGCCCCGGCGGCGTAAGGCCTCAAAATCCCGACTAACCCGAAGAAAACGTCGGAAACGAGGGACCTGGATCGGGGTGGGCCCCGAGGCCGTAGGGGCATTGGGAATATCGTTCAGGCGCTGCACGCAGAGTCGAAGCACCCGATCGGCCCGCCAGCCCGAATTGAGAAGGAGCAGGAGGTGCCCCAGACGAATAGGGGAGAGCAGACGTTTGGCAAATTCTTCTCCCTGAAGGGGAACAAAGGTAAAAGTGGGTCTAGCCGCATAGGAAAAACCCAGGTTAAGGCTGTAGGAGTCCGGATATGCCTCGTTTATCTCCGCTCCTGCTCCCGCATTACCGGAAAAGGAAAACTGGGTGGAGATACTGGTGACCTGAAGAAACACCGGTGGTTCCCCGTAACGAAGCCGCACCAGATTGAGAAGCATCTGTTCGGAAAGGGCCCGCTGAAGGGCCTGATTGAAGTTCAGGGAGGATTCCCGGAGCACCGCTCCGGAATGGACCCCGCAGGCGGAAAGAAACCCCAGAAGGAGGAGAAATCCCAGCCTATACAAAACGCAGGGCCAGATCCCGGAGCCGCAGGCAGACCTCCTGCCAGTCATCCCCTCCCTCCTCGATACGGTCCATAAATTCCTCGAGTTCCCGGGTAAACTCCTCGGAAATATAGTGCGGAAAATCGCGTTTAAGTACCTGATAGACCTCCTTCCCCAGGTGGGTGGGGACCAGTCCTCCTCCCCTGACCGCCTTGACATAGCCCCGGTGAAGAAGGGTGCTTACGATCTCGGCGTAGGTGGAGGGTCGGCCCAGACCACGCCGTTTCATTTCCTGAACCAGGGTCCCCTCGGTATAAAGGGGCTTGGCCGGAACGGCCTGCAAACGTATATCCTCCGGCCCGCCCTCCGCCCGGAAAAGCACCGGCGGGTCCCACAGGAGATCGTGTCCGTGTTCCAGGATCTCGAGAGGGACCTCTTCCTCCCAGCGCTGTCCCCGCAGGGAAAATCCTATCCGGCCCCAGAGGACCCGGGGATTACGACACTGGCTGGCCATAAAACGGCGGAAGATAAGATCGTAGAGTCTCAGGGCGTCCCTCTCGTTTTCCAGGCTCAACAGTCCATGGGCCAGCCGGGAGCGCAATTCTCGCGTGTCCCAGGGTCGGGTGGGACGAATGGCCTCGTGAGCCCCGCCCTCGCCCCATCCCCGGGGCCGGAAATATTCGGGCCCCAGGGTCTTTTCCAGATAGGGCCGGGCCACCTGAAAACGACCGGCTTCCGAAACCCGGGTGGAATCGGTGCGATGATAGG
>NZ_WFVX01000145.1:0-2913 GCF_015491435.1 Thermosulfurimonas sp. | reverse complement strand
CTGTGGGCCACCTTACGACTGGCGGAACAGGCCGTGGCCAGAAGTTCTCGGGCCTCCCCGGAAAACTCGGCCCGCAGAGAAAGGGGAGCAGTACGATCCTTGAGATGAACGTGTACCTCGGCCCGGGAGACCGCACTCTCCGGAAGACGGGCCTTTCCCCGGAAGGTGAGATCCCCCATCACCAAAGTAAGGGTGCCGGTGACCCCGGAGAGATTCAGGGCCGGACGCCGAAGATGGGCCGAGCCCTCCTTAACCCGGGCCGAAAGGATGAAGTTTTCCGGCCGAAAGAGTCCAGAGGGCTTGGGAGAGCGGGATTTGAATTCCAGGTCGCTGAAAACTCCCCCGCGCACCAGACCAAGAAATTTCTTTACCCCCCGATTTTCGGGAAAAAGACGCGTTAGATGCCCCCTCATTTGGGTAAAGTTCAGTTTCTTCAGCCGAGCCGAAAGGACATAGGCCTGGGAGGACCTGCTCAGCCTTATCTCTCCCTCCAGCTCCGGTTCCCGAAGAACCAGATTCTTTACGCGGAGGTCCCAGGCCCCCGGACGCAGGGTCAGCTCCCCCTCCGCCACCCCGCAGGAAAAAAGAAGTTCCGGGGCCTTGCGGAAACGCACACACGGAGCCTGGCCCTTAAACCCCACCAGCAGAGAGGAATCCTCGTAGGTATAAGCCAGATCCAGGGAAAGATCGGTCTTTTCGGGATGTAAGGGGAACCCCTTCCAGAAGGGCCAACGGGAAAGATCCACGTGCTGAAGCCGCAGAAGTCCTTCCGCAGCCAGCTTCCGAAGATGCAGACGCCCCTTAAGATGAAATTCCTGGAGAAAAGAAGCCTTTCCCCCGGCCTCGAGCAGGATCTGATGGGGTCGGGTGGCCACCTCCGCCGAGAGATCCGAAAAGGCCAGCAGAGGGGTTTCCTCCCGAAACACCCGGACCTCTCCTCTGGAAAGGCGGGCCTCCAGGGCCGGCAGCGGAGGCAGTTTCTCCAGGATCTTCCGCAGGGAGAAAGGCCGTTTCCTGCGGGGAAGACGTAACACCAGGTGGGGGGCCTGGAGGGAAAAATCGCGGATCACCACCTTGCGATGGAGGAGGGGGATCACCTCGGGATAGAGACGAAGACTATCCACGGTAAGGAGGTAGATCTTTCCCCGGATACGCACCCCCTCGGCCGAGAGCCCGGGACGGGGGAAGACCCGCAAACGCAGGGTCTTCACCGAAACCTCGGCTTTAAGGGTGCGGGAGAGCCTGCGGGTCACCCGGTCCTTCACCGTGGACAGGTTGACCAGATAGGGAAGGAGGAAGCCCAGAATCACCGCCAGGAGAACAAGGCTCCCCAGGACCAGACCGGTTATTTTAAGAAGACGTTTCATGTTCGCAGTCTCTCCAGGAAACGCCGCATCTCCTCGGCCTCGGGCCCCTCATCGAAGGGAACCTCCACCCGGATTTCTATCCCCTGCCGGCGAAAAAGGACGGGAAGGGCATTGGGAACCGGTACCGTGCGATAGGCCGCCAGGGGAAGTTCCAGGTAATGCACCAGAAGGACCCTTACCACCACCATGTGGGTCACCACCGCCACCACCGAACCCCTTTCCCGATGGAACAGATCTTCCATGGCCCGCACCGCCCGTCCGTAAACCTCGGCCAGGGTCTCGCAACCCGGGAGATAAAAACGGTGCGGCATCCTGGACCAGACCTCGTACTGGAGGGAGGGATCGGCGCGGAGTTCGTATTTATAACGCCCTTCCCACGGGGGGATATGGATCTCCAGAAAACCGGGCTCCTCGACCAATTCCGGAGCCTGCCCCAGGGCCCGGGAGAGGAGTTCGGCGGTGTGACGGGTCCGGTGGAGCGGACTCACATAGATCCGCTGCGGGGGATCCACTCGCAGCAACTCTCCGGCCCGTTGAGCCTGTTCCCTTCCCTGAGGGGTAAGCTCCTCCCGGGTGCGCCCGGCGAAACGCCCCTCCACATTGGCATAGGTCTGCCCGTGGCGCAAAAGATAAACCCGGGTCTCCATAGCCCGCCTCCGGTCCTATGCTTAACACAAAAGCGCCCCCTTGACCACTCGGCAAGGCCCTTTGAATCCCCTTCCTTTTCCTGGTATTTTTCTGTCTGTAGGACCTCCCCGTGAGGTTCCCGGTCCTGTGTATCGTGAAGACATCCGGAGCCGGGCTCCGGAGATTCCCCGGTGGAGGAAAAGCGCATGGGCGAAGTAGTAACCATTCCTTTAGAAGAAGAGCTCAAACGCTCCTATCTCGACTACGCCATGAGTGTGATCGTGGGGCGGGCGTTGCCGGACGTACGTGACGGTCTCAAACCCGTTCAGCGTCGCATCCTTTACGCCATGCACGAAATGAAAAACGACTGGAACAAGCCCCACAAGAAAAGCGCCCGGGTGGTGGGAGAGGTCATCGGTAAATATCATCCCCACGGAGACGCCGCGGTCTATGACACCCTGGTGCGCATGGCCCAGGACTTCACCATGCGTTACCCCCTGGTGGATGGACAGGGCAACTTCGGTTCCGTGGATGGCGATGCTCCTGCGGCCATGCGTTACACCGAGGTCCGGCTTTCCCGCATCGCCCACGAGATGCTGGCCGACCTGGAAAAGGAGACCGTGGATTTCGCCCCCAATTACGACAACACCCTGCTCGAGCCGGTGGTGCTTCCGGCCAAATTGCCCAACCTCCTGGTAAACGGGGCCTCCGGGATCGCGGTGGGTATGGCCACCAACATCCCCCCGCACAACCTGGGCGAGGTGGTGGACGCCCTCATCGCCATGCTCCACAACCCCGAGATCACCCTGGACGAACTCCTGCGTTATATCCAGGGACCGGACTTCCCCACCGGGGGCCTGATCGTGGGGATGGAGGGGATCCGGGAGGCCTATCTCACCGGGAAGGGCCTCATCAAAAT